>NZ_CDWWEW010000299.1:0-6461 GCF_977966315.1 Frankia sp. CeRuru1 | reverse complement strand
TCTTGGATCCGACCCGATGACCGCCCTCGCGGAGCTGCGTCTCGCCGTCGCTCTGGACGGAGCCGGGTGGCATCCGGCGGCCTGGCGGGAGCCCGATGCCCGCCCGGCCGAGCTGTTCACCGCCCGCTACTGGACCGACCTCGTCCTGGAAGCCGAACGCGGGCTGGTCGACTTCGTCACCATCGAGGACTCCCTCGCCCTGCAGACCTCCCGTCTCGACGGCCCCGACGGGCGTACCGACCAGGTCCGCGGCCGCCTGGACGCTGTCCTGACCGCCGCCCGGGTCGCCCCCCTGACCAGCCACATCGGCCTCGTCCCCGCAGTCACCACCACCCACACCGAGCCGTTCCACATCTCCAAGGCCATCGCCACCCTGGACTACACCAGCACTGGCCGCGCCGGGGTGCGCGTCCAGGCCCTGCGCCCCGGCGAAACTCCCCACCTCGGCCGACGCGACCTCCCCACCATCGCCGACTACCAGACCCACCAGGCCCAGGCGGTCATCTTCCAGGCCGGCGACTCGGGAGCCGGCCGCGAGTTCGCCGCCTCGTCCGCCGACGCGATCTTCAGTCGGCACAGCACGTTCGACGCGGGCCAGGCCTTCTACGCCGACATCAAGGGCCGCCTGGCCCGCCACGGCCGCAGACCCGAGCAACTGGTGGTCCTGCCGGCGGCGGCCTTCGTCCTCGGCGACACCGACGCCGAGGCGCGGGAACGGGCCGGCGTGATCCGGCGCCAGCAGGTCAGCGGGGCGACGGCGATCCTGTTCGCCGAGCAGCTCTGGAACCGCGACCTCTCCGGCTACGACCCGGACGGCCCGGTGCCCGAGGTCGACCCGGTACCGGGGGAGAACACCATCTCGAAGGGCCGGGCCAGCGTGCGGATGTTCGACGACCGGCAGGCGACCGTCCGGCAGTGGCGCGAGCTCGGCGAGGCGAAGAAGCTCTCGCTGCGCGAGGTGGTCATCGAGGTCACCGGACGGCAGTCGTTCATCGGTTCGGCCGCCACCGTAGCCGAGACGATCAACAAGTTCGTCCAGGAGGACGCCAGCGACGGGTTCATCCTCGTCCCGCACATCACCCCGGGCGGGCTGGATGAGTTCGCCGACACGGTCGTGCCGCTGCTCCAGGAGCGCGGCGTATTCCGCACCGACTACTCGGGGACGACGCTGCGCGAGCACCTCGGTCTCGCTCCGCTCGGGTAACGGGCTGCCCGGTCGGGCTGCCCGCTCGGCCCGCTCGGCCCGCTCGGCCCGCTCGGCCCGCTCGGCCCGCTCGGCCCGCCGTCTCGAACTCCTCGCCGGCGGTGTTGTCTTCGGTACCTGAAACTCACAGGTACCTGAAAGTATGATGCTGTTCGCGTCATGCTCGGGAGGCGTCACGCTCGGGAGGAGGGACGCTCGGGAGGAGGGACGCATGGAACGGGTGGCCGCGGTGAACACGGCGACGGCGGTCGCTCATGTTCTGCGGGAGGAGATTCTTAGCCGGCAGGACGGCGACCTGTACCTCGGCCAGGAGAACGAGCTGCTGGCCCGGCTCGGCGTCAGCCGGCCGTCGCTGCGTCAGGCGGTGCGGCTGTTGCAGGCCGAGGGGATCCTCACCGTCCGCCGGGGTCATCACGGCGGTCTGTACGGGCAGCGGCCGGACGCGGCCGGGGTCGCCCACATGGCGTCGGTCTTCCTGCGCACCCGTAGGGCCTCGTTCGCCGACCTCAGCGCGACCCACGCCCTCATCACCACCGAATGCGCCCGGCTCGCCGCGCTCAATCCGGATCCGGCCGAGCGGGGTCGGCTGCTGACCTTCGTCGACAGCGCCGTCGACGGTGCCGTCAACGCCGCCGTTGACGGCACCGCCGGTGGGGATGCCCGCGACCATGCCCGGACCCGGGCGCAGTGGGGCGTGCTGCTCGCCGAGATCGCCCGCAGCCCCACCCTTCAGCTCTTCGAGGACGTGCTCGGCTCGCTGTCGCAGTACCCGGCCTCGCGGCCGTTCCTGCCCGACCCCGCCAGCGTCGCCCTGGCCTGGGAGCAGTGCCGGTGGATCGCCGAGGCGGTGCGGGACGGCGATGCCGACACCGCCGCCGCACTGTGCCGTGAGCACGGGGACGCGATGGCCCGCTACCTCCGCGACCAGCCGGAGGATCTCCTCGGCTGGTGAGCCGTCCGGGGCCGGGTCCATGCCGCCGCCTGGTCACGGTCCGCGCGTCGTCTCGCCGGGGGGCTACGGCGCCGCCTCGGTCCAGCGGGCCGCTCAGTCCAGCAGACCGCTCTGCCGGGCGGCGTGCACGGCTGCCGTACGGTTACGGACCCCCATCTTGCGCATGATGCTGCGCATGTAGGTCTTCACGGTCTCGGCGCGGATCGTGAGGTGCTCCGCCGCCTCGACGTTGGAGCAGCCAGTGGCCACGAGGGTCAGCACCTCCATCTCCCGCAAGGTGAGGCGGAAGGGCGGCGGCTTCGGCGGGCCGGGCGTGACGACCGGTTCGTTGCGCAGCAGGGAGTAGATGTGCAGGATCTGCCGCCTGAGATGGGGGGCCGTCATCTGGGCGCTCAGCTCCAGCAGCTCGATCTGGGCCAGGCGGACCCGCTCCCGCTGCGTGCGAGAGTCGGGCGGCTGTCCATCGGCGACGAATGGTCCCGGTGCGCGGTCAAAGCCGGCAGGGGTCATCGTCCGGTGCAGGCGCACCTGCATCGGGATCGAATCCGATGCCACTGGGCCCATTATGCTCCTCTCCCTATCCACGTCGATAACCCGGCTACCTCCGGATGGGCGCCCCCGGACAACCAGGCGCGTACCGGTGTATTCATGAAGGGGCGGTCGGTCCCGGGATCAGCCGTACACCACCTTTGTGTGATGCCTTCCATGATCCGGTCGCGGGTGAAGTGGGCACACTGCCACGTCGGCTCCGCTCCAGGCTGGCCGTCCGTCTTCGTCGGATGCCCGCTGCCGGCTACATCGAAAAGGTTATCTCCTTGCTCCGGCCGGTCGTCAATGGTGTCGCTCCCATGCCAAGAACATACTGCTCCCCCCCGGCCGGAAGGCCCGAGGGTAGTCTTGAATGCTACCCCGAAAGGGGCTCCTTCGGGTGCGTCATGCCACGTCGCCGCACCAAAGTCCTCCTCGGTTTGAGGGGGCGCGAAGGAAATTCCTGAAGGCAGGCGGGAACCCGCACGTCAGCGGGTTGACGGCGGGCAGCGTAAACGGCCTCGGGGGTTATCCGATGAGCCCGCCGGGTTAATAGGTGGGACGACGGCGGATGATGTGGGCGGATGCACGGGAATCCGCGCGGGTGGATGGTAGGAATAGGCCGGACTGGCCGTGGCGGCCGCGGCCACACCCGGTCGGAACCACCCGGTCGGAGTTAGCCGGTCGGAGCCACACCCGGTCGGAACCACCCGGCCCGAGCTCGCCGGCCGGTACAACGTCTGCCGCCAGGTCGGCTTCCACGGGCTGATGGCCGACGGCGGCATGGCGGCATGGCGGAGTTCACTATCGGCGTTCACTATCGGCTGGGCGATCGCGTTGCGCCTCGCGGCGGCCGGCGCGGACATCGCCGAAAAGCTCGGCGGCCAGCTGGGCCTCGGCAAGGGGCAGGCGCTCGAGCAGTACGCCGCCGGGATCCCGCTCGGCCGCGGGCAGATACCCGAGGAGGTGGCCGCCTTCGTGTCCTATCTGGCCGGTCCGGACTCCGCTTACATGACCGGGCAGTCGGTGGTGATCGACGGTGGTCTCGTGATGCGCTGAAAGGCGGGTTTCCGCTCGAGCCGGCGGGTCAGGAGTGGATGATGGCCCGGCCGGTCATCGACTCGGGCAGGATCCGTACCCAGTGCGGATGCTCGACGCGGTCCGCCCAGGGCTTGAGTCCCGTCCGCTCGAGCCTGGACAGCGTGCCCGGGTCGGTGACGGACACGGCCTTCCCGCTGATCAGGACGCTCCAGCCGCTGCGGGACGCCGGATCGCGCCCGTCGGCCTCGAAGCTAACCGCGTCCTCCTCGATCGCGGCGGTCAGCTTCGAGCCCACGGCCGTCCGGAAGGCCACCGCCTCCCCGTCCATCACGTAGTTCACCGGCAGCACGAGGACCTCCCCGTCCGCCCGGAACGCCACCCGGCCGAGCTGCTCGTTCCCGAGCAGCCACAGGCAGGTTGCGGGGGACAGCACCCCGCCACCGGCATGGTCGAAGGCGAATGCCACCCTGATGCTGGTCCCGGTGGTCTGGGTCGGTGTCTGCGTCGTGGGCATGGCCAGCTCGGTCCGATCGGTCGGTGAAGCCACGGTGACGAGCGCCGGCGCGCCCGCGTTCGGCGGGGTCATCGCGTCATCCCCCTCGTTCTGGGTCGTCGGCGTACCTCACACTTCTGAACGGTAGTCGGACGGGGCGACCGCGGGCAGGGCCGGTCGTCGCGCCGGCGCGGGTCGTCCGACCGGGGGATGGCCTGCCGGTGGTCCGCACCGGCCCGCGGGGAAGGCGTTCGCCACGCGGGCCGGTGCGGTGGTTACGCGGCCGGGCGGTGGTTACGCGGCTGGCTCGATATCCGGTATCTGCGCGGCGCGGAACGTCACCTCACGCCGCAGCCGGAACCCGAGCGACTCGTAGAGCCGGATCGCGTTCGTGTTGGTCGCCGCGGCGTGCAGGAACGGTGTCTCTCCGCGGGCCCGGATGCCCGCGGCGACCGCGCGGACGAGCCGGGTCGCGAGGCCTTGGCCCCGGTGGCCCGCGTCCGTGCAGACGGCGCTGATCTCGGTCCAGCCGGGCGGGTGCAGCCGTTCCCCGGCCATCGCCACCAGGGTGCCGTCCCGCCGGATGCCGAGGTACGTGCCGAGCTCGATCGTGCGGGGCAGGAACGGCCCGGGTTTGGTGCGTTCGACCAGCGCGAGCATCTCCGGCACGTCCGCGGGCCCCAGCCGCACGGCCTCCTCGTCCGGGAACGCGTCGACCCCCTCGTCCACGAGCTGCGCGCCGTCGAAGCTTGCCTCTTCCCAGCCGGGCGGCGGGGAAGCGTCGATGCCGGTGAACGGCACGATCGCGCCCGGGCCGAGCAGCACTGCGGCGTTGCGCCAGGTGCCCTCGTCGGGCACGTCCGGCAGGGCGACGAACGGTGACACGTTGACCGGGTAGCGCAGCACGTCACCGACCCGCTCGGCGAAATGCGCGTGCGGACCCAGGAGGGAGGAACGGACGGGGTTGTTCAGCACGTGCTGGCCGGTCGCGTGCCGCCTGGGCTCCTGCCGGTCGGGCTCCTGCCGGTCGGGGACATGCCGGTCGGGGACATGCTGTCGGGGAACGGCAAGCTCGGTCACGCGGCGACCTCGATCACGATCTTGCCGCGGGCGTGGCCGTTCTCCACCGCGCGCAGCGCCGCCGGGGCCTGGTCCAGCGGGAAGGTTGCGGTCACGAGCGGGTCCAGCGCGCCGTCCACGACCAGCTGGGCGACCGCGTCGAGCACGCGGCTGTCCCGGGCCCGCTGGACCGTCGTCCCGCCGTGCCGGTCGCTCGCCCCGGACAAGGCTGTGACGAGCTTCGACCGGTCCGCGAGGACCTCGACGACGTCGTCCAGCGTCTCGCCCCCGACGAGATCGTAGATTCCGTCGACCCCCCAGGGCGCGGCGGCCCGCACCCGGTCCGCGATGCCGGGGCCCGGCTCGACGTGCGCGACGCCGAGGGCCTCGACGAAGTCCTTCTTGCCGGCGCTCGCGGTGCCGACGACCGTCAGGCCCGCCTGCCGGGCGATCTGCGCGGCGGCCACTCCCACGCCGCCACCCACACCGGTGATCAGCAGGGTGGCGCCGGGCGGCAGGGCCAGCTGGTGCACGCCGTCGTAGGCGGTCGCCGCCGCGACCGGCAGCGTCGCCGCGGCCACGAAGGACACCGCGGCCGGCTTGCGCGCGCTCTCCCCGGCGGTCAGCACCGTGTACTCGGCGTAGCCACCGCCCGGCGCGCTGCCGAACACCTCGTCGCCGACGGCGAATCCGTCGACGTCCGGGCCCACCTGCGTCACCACGCCGGCGGCCTCCACTCCGAGTACGACCGGAAACACGGCTGGCGGGGCGGCCGGCAGCCGCAGGCCGCCCCGCAGCTTCCAGTCCACGGGGTTGACCCCGGCGGCACGTACCGCGATCGTGAGCTGACCCGGCCCGGCCACCGGGATCGGGAGGTCGGCGAATGCCTCCACCTCCGGACCGCCGTGGCCGCTGTAGACGTACGCCTTCGGCACCACAACCACCGTTCCCTTCGCCGTTTCCCCTGGCCGTCCCGCCGCGGCCGTCCCGCCGCGCCGAGACCTCCGCGATATCCGCGATATCCGCGATCGGCGTCTACGCCGACCGCGGTCACCTACAACACCGGGCCGGGCCGCCACCTTCCGGCGGTGGCCGGCACCGGGGCGGCGGCGCCTGCCGCGGTCAGGCCGATAGTCAGATTCTGGTTCGTTCGACGTCGAAGAAGGGCCGAAGAAGATCGAAGG
>NZ_CDWWEW010000298.1:0-6477 GCF_977966315.1 Frankia sp. CeRuru1 | reverse complement strand
GATGCCACCCCCCGACGACTGGCACACCGAGGCGGTGAACCGCCACGGCTAAAGCAGCCGCCGCGTTCGTCGCCGGCCTCGTCCTGGTCATGGTCCTCATCGCCGCCGCCGTCGGCGGCGTCATCTCCCGGATACCGTTCCTCGGCTGGTTCCTCGGCGCAGGCGGCACCAGCCAGCCCACCCAAACCGCCATGGCCGACATCCCCGCCGACTACCTCACCAACTACGTCCAAGCCGCCGCCACCTGCCCCGGCCTCGACTGGTCGGTCCTCGCCGCCGTCGGCAAAATCGAATCGGACCACGGTCGCAGTACCCTCCCAGGGGTACAAAGCGGGACAAACTATGCCGGTGCCGCAGGGCCGATGCAGTTTCTGCTACCGACCTTCAACGCCGTTATCGCCCGCCACACGCTCCCGGCCGGCGGCGCGACGCCACCGTCTCCCTACAATCCCCATGACGCGATCTACGCCGCCGCCGACTACCTGTGCGACTCCGGCGCCACCACCAACCTGCACACCGCGCTGCTCACCTACAACCATTCGGAAAGCTACGTCTCCGACGTTCTCGCACAAGCACAGCAATATGCGTCGACCACGCCGACGACCTCACCAGGCTGTGACGCATTCCAGACCTCGCTTCAGACCGGAACCGATGATTTCAGCCCCACCGCGCTGGTGGTCGTCGAGTACGCCTGCGCCCAGCTCGGCAAACCCTACGTCTGGGGCGGCAACGGCAACCCCGGCTTCGACTGCGCCGGGCTGACCGCCGCCGCCTACGCCGCCGCCGAGATCCAGCTCCCGCGCACCGCCCAGACCCAGTACGACGCCGGTCCGAGGCTGCCGGCCGGGGCGCCGCTGGAACCGGGAAACCTGGTGTTCTTCGGGACCGCTCCGAACAACATCACCCATGTGGGGATCTACCTCGGTCGGCAGGCAGACCAGGAAATGATGATCGACGCTCCTAACGCAGGCTCTGTCGTGCGCGTGGAAGCGTTCCCGACGACGATCGGAGCCAGATGGGGCTCAGAGATCTACCTGGGCGCCACGGCGCCCGACAGCCGCTGATCGAACGCGCCGCCGGACGACGTTCCGACAGAGCAGGACGCACCACCGCCACCCCATCCACGACCCGTGGAACGATCATCCGGTGCATTCACAGCGCTTCACCACCACCCTCGCCGCCCACGAGCGCGGCCGGGCCTTCGTGGCAGTCCCATTCGACCCCGACCAGGTCTGGTCGGCGAAGCCACGCCACCACATCACCGGCACCATCAACGGGATACGCATCCGCGCCGCCATCGAGAGTTTTGGCGGCCAACGCGGGTTCACCCTTGGACCGGCATGGCTGCGTGACTGTCATGCCCTCGCGATCGGTGACACCGTCACCGTAGAGATCGCTCCCGAGGGGCCCCAGCGCGACGACCTCGCCGAAGACGTCGCCGCCGCCTTGGACGCCAACCCCGAGGCCGGCGCATTCTTCGACGCGCTGGCCCAGTTCTACCGCACGGCCTACCTACGGTGGATCGACGCGACCAAACGCCACCCCGAGCAACGAGCTGAACGCATCACCGAAATGGTCCAACTCCTGGGCGCAGGGATCAAGCAGCGCCCCAAACCATGAGCCGGACGCGGCGATGAGAGCGCGGATGGCGCAAGTCGAGTTACAGCGCGACAGAGACCAACCGCGTGGAGGTAGCGCGGACCCCTCAGATCGTTTGCCGTCCGTGACAGCAAAGACCCCACCGGCCCAGTCCTCATCTTCACCCCCGACGAATGGGCAGCATTTCTAGCGGGGCGCACGAGACGGCGAATTCGGAGAATAGCCGGGGGTGAACGAGCCGTCGCGGATGCGAGCGCTCGGTCACGGCCGTTGGTCCGTGGCCGAGCGTCGACCGACAGTCCGCTCGCTGTCACCCCGAGCCTCGCCGCCGATGTGACAAGGCCCGCTGGTTTGCTGGCGTGGCAAGGGCGGGCCCGGCGATGTCGAGGGATAGTTGAAGATCGGTGAACAGGGGTTCGGGAATCGTGCCGTGGCCGAGCGCTGCCCTCCGGATGGTCGCGTTCAGTGCCGTCAGGGCCTCGTCGTCGAGGTAGGTGCGGCCGTGCGGGTGCGCGAGAAGATCACGGGCCGCGTAGGCGTCGTCGTTCTGACGGACGAGGTCGGCCACCCAGCGCAACAGTGTGCCCGGCCAGCGGGAGTCGGCGGTCAGGTCGGCCAGGCACAGGGCCAGGGCGACCCTGAATGCCCTGTTCTCCGGCTCCGGGGCGAGGCCGAGCAGGGAGCCGACCGCTGCCGCGCAGTCTGGTTCCGCGGGTCGTCGGCCGTTGGCGTATTCGACGAGCAGGCCGAGACAGGCCGCCGCAGAGTGTTCCCAGGGCTCGGTGGTGTCGGTGTCCGCGAGTAGGCATACGGCGGTGTCGAGGTCGCCCTGTGCGTAGTGGGCGAGGATGGCGACCTGCCGTCCGTCGAGCAGGCGGCGTCCGAGGCCGCGGTGACGCTGGACGTGGTCGAGCGCGTTGGCCCAGCGGCCTGCGCGGGCGAGAGCCCTGGTCGCGTCCGCGAGCATCACCGTCCACAGCCATCGGACGAGCTGGTGGTGCTCGGCGCCATCCTCGGTAAGGTCGGTGAGGTCGACCGTCCTCCCGCCGAGCCTGGCGGGTCCGCGTGACTTCGCCGCGTCGTAGAGCGCGGTGAACAGCTGGTAGGCCCCGTCACCGTCCCCTTCGCGGATTAGCAGCCGGCCTATGTTGATCAGTGGCTGTAAGGTCATTTTCGCGGTCGCGGCGGGCAGGTGGCGGCGTTGCTGCATGTTCTCGTACTGGCGCCAGCACAGGTGACGCGCCAGCTCGGTCATTCCGCAGTCGCTTGCGATCAGGGCGGCAAGGTTGTACGCCTCGGCCGCGCGCAGCGCTGCCTCGTCGGTACGCAGGCTTGCCTCGCGGGCCAGGGCGCGGACCCGGTCGATCCTCGCGTCGAGGGACCGACAGACCGGCTTGAAACGGGGGACCAGCGGGAACCGCGCGGCGACCAGGTCGAAGACCCGCGGTGTGCGGGGCGGCGCAGTGACGATGCTGCTCGGTGTCGCCTCGCCGGCCGTCAGCTTGTCCGGTGAGGGCAACGGCGGTGGCGTCACCAGCTTACGGCGAGCCAACTGGCGGGCCGTTGGACGCGGTAGCCGGGTGGGAGCTGCTCGCCGGCGGTATCGGCCGGGTGGGCGGTGATCGTGGGCTGGGCGGGGGATTGCTCGTTCCAGCGATGCAGCAGGTCGGCCGTCTGAGCCGCGAGCATGGCGGCATTCGGGCCGTGAGCGACAACGCCGAGTTCTTCGGCGGTGGCGGTCGTCGACCGTAGGACCAGATAGGCGACCGTCGTGTCGTCGTAGACGGTGGCGCCGCCCCAGCGGAGCGTGGGAGTGACCATGCCGGCGCCGCGCGGCCCGGAGCCGACCGTGAGCCGGCCGAAGCGGGTGCCGGCGGTGATGAGCCACAGGTCGAGGTGCTCGACCTGCTGTCCGTCGTGGATGGTCACGCCTGTCCAGACCGTGTGGGCCGGATACGCAAGTACGTCACGCAGTGCGGCCTCTTCGGCGGCGTCCGCGGCATCGACGTGGAGCGCGACGCCATCGGTGAGGGTGAGCGTGCGTCCTGTGTGGGCGGTGGCACCCTGCATCGGGATGAAGCCGCAGACCTGGGCAGAGCGGCTGACCAGCCGGTCCGGCCCGACGCGGTCGAAGCCGACGGCGCGGGTCAGCCCACTGCCGTGCAGGCGCAGCGGCACGACGATCCGACCGCCGGCAGCGAGCTGAGCCCACCAAGCAGCCGCCAGATCCCACGCACCCGCGGTGACGATGATCCGGTCATAGCAGGCCGCGGCCTGATGACCGTCGGCGCCGTCGCCGCGGACCACGTCGACCTGGCCATAGCCGGCGGCGGTGAGCGCGTCACGCGCGCTGGCGGCGAGGTCGCCGTCGATCTCGATGGTCACGACCGAGCCGTCCGGGCCGGTGAGTTCGGCGAGCAGCGCGGCGTTGATACCGGTCGCTGTGCCGATCTCCAGCACCTTCTGGCCCGGCTGGACGTCCAGCTGTTCCAGCATCGTGGCTACCAGGTTGGGATGCGAGGCGGACGACAGCGCGGTACCGTCGCTGGCCCGTTTCGTGACGACGACCTGGGGTGCGTAGGCCGTCGCCAGGTCCACCTGGGGCAGGAACAGGTGTCGGGGCACGGCCCTGAACGCCGCCTCGACCCGCCGGGAGCGGAAGGTACTGCGGCCACGGATGTAGCCGACGAGGTCGGCACGCAGTTGCTCGGGCGTCGCGGTCGTCATGGTTGGAAGGTCATCCCGTCTGTGCTGGTCGGGCCGGCGGTTCAGCCGGTCGGGGACATGGTGCATGCCTGTCGGCGGCCGGGGGGTTCGGGTCGTCGGGGTTGAAGATGGCCTGGGCGGCGCAGTCCGCAAGACGGGCCTGGGCCGCGGCCGGGATGCCGGCCCGGTTCCAGGCAAAGAGGATGTGATGCGTAAGTACCGCGCGTAGTCCCCTGGTCAGTGTGCCGTCAGCGGCTAGGGTGGCCAGGGCGAGACCCGCCGCCTCGAACGCCTCAGCCCACGCCGGGGCGACGGTCAAAGGACTGCCAGCGGCATAGGTGCGGGCGGTAATGAGACGGTGCGCGGCGGTGCGCAAGGCCAAGTCCTGTGTGGAGGGCCGGGTGGCCGCTGGGGTGCGATGGGCGGCGACCCGCGCCCAGATGTCGCCCTGCTCGTAGTAATCCTGGCCCGCGGCGCGGGCGAGCCGGCTGCCCAGCAGGAGCGCCAGCTCGAAGCGGTGCACAGGGTCCTCTCGGCGCAAGTAGTCAAGGATGTGACGACTGTCGGCGTGGAACAACGTGTGCGCGACCTCCATCGCCTCCGGGCCGCCGAACGCGTGGATCTCCGGTTCGTAGATGGCTGACGCCCAACGCAGGACGACGGCGCCACGTGCGAGCAGGCCGCGCACCATCAGCCCGGCGAGATCGCTGGCCGCCTCGGTCTGACCCGCGCCCGGCTCCCAGCGCACCCGCCAGCCGTCGGCTTTCCGAACGAACCACCAGCGGGTGATCCCGTCGGCCTGTTCGGCGTCGCTCAATGTCGGCGCCAGATGGGTTACCGCCATCCTTTCCGCGGCCTGCCAGTCCGAGGACCGCAACGTCACCTGGACCCAGCGGCCTGCACCGTCAGCGTCTCGTCTGCTAGCCGGCGTCGTCATGCATAGTCCTCGCCGAGGTGCGCTGGGCTCTCGGCGGAGTCTCCGGTGTGGCCGGACCCAGAACGACAGGACCGGTCGAGACTGCAGCGGGCGCGTTGATCAAAAGACTCGTCTCCCAAAGATCGCCGGTCCCGGTCGCCAGCGTGTGCAGCGCGGCGGCGACCCCGGCGCCACCCTCGATCAGACCCGGCCGGGATCCGGTGTCGGACTCCATGCACGCGACGCGGCGGAGCACCTGATCGAGCAGCGCGGGCAGCTGAGCGGTGAGGTCCGACGAGCGGGCATCGGCCGCGGCGCACCGCACGGTAGCGAGCACGCCCGCCCACCCGTGGCAGAGCGCCGCATCAGTGAGCCCTTCCATCTGCGCCGGATCGGCCAGGCAGTCAGCCAACGCGTCCTCGGCCCGCCGCTGTCGGATCGGGTCACCGAGCGCGAGGGCGGCGAGCTGCTGGGCACGCGCCAGTCCCGGGGTCCCGTAGCACCAGGAACCGCGGGTCGGGCCGACGGCCGCTGGCTGACCGGCGACCAGCTCGGCGGCGGTGACCCGTTGCGGCCACCAGGCGCCAGCGGCCCCTTCCTGCCGCCAGGCGTCCAACCAATCGCAGATCTGTTCCAGGGCGGCGGTCTGGCCCTCGACGACGATCCCGTTGCGCACGGACAAGGCCAGCAACGCCAGCGGGCCCGCGATGCCGTGAGCCATACCAAGATCGCTATGACCTCCGTGGAACATCGTTTCCGGCTGGCCAACGGGCAGATCGCTGGTCCACCAGCCCGGTGCGCGTAGCCCTGCCTGGTCATCGCAGGGCAGCGGCTCGGCAAGCCGCACCAGGTAGGCCAGCACCTGCCGCAGTTGCGCGCCGTGCGGGTCGCGGAGCAGAAGGTAGGCGCCCAGGCCCGCCAGCCCACGGACCAGGTCGAACTCGGCTCGCGCGGGTCGGCGGGCCGCGGCGATCCGCGCCCAGGCCGCGTCCAGCCTGGCGGTCACCAGTGCCGCGACACCGACGTCGAGCCGGCGGAGCGCCCGCGGGTACTGGCCGGCGTGGGACGTGGCGGCCACGGCGAAGGCGACCGCTGGAGCGCCGAACCATAGCCCGGCACCTGGGGCCGCGATCAGTTCCTCGCGAGTAGCGGCCAGCAGCCAACTGTGCGCCCGCTTCCCGTCGCCGAGGCCAGCTCGGCTGCGCATCGCGTGCAGGACAGCGACGCCGGCGGCGCCTTTGGAGAGGGACTGCGTC
>NZ_CDWWEW010000297.1:0-6479 GCF_977966315.1 Frankia sp. CeRuru1 | reverse complement strand
GTCCGGGCGGCTGGCAGCCCGCGCCGGTGGTGAGCAGACCGAGCGTGACGGCGGCTCCGATGGTCACCAGAATGCGACGGACACCGACAGCCCGCCCGGTTCTTCTCTTAACGGGTCGACGCATATTTGAACCTCTCTCGCGTCTCTCACGTGTTCTCCGATCCGCTATTCCCTACCAGAACTTCCCCACTCAATGACAACGGCGCGCCGAGCCCTTCGATTCCGTTTCACGTTTATGTATTCCCGTCCGGATTATCGGGCCGCGCATCGGGCGAACGGCCGGGCCGGTGAGAACCCGATGCGGTTGGCACCGGAACACCCTGCCCGCCCGGCCATCGATGACAATATTTATCAAGATGGGAGAACCGATACATCTGTGCCGAACCGGCGAAAGTCCGGGCGGCGGCCACGCCCGCCGTTGACCGGCGTCGACAGCCGTTGACCACTTTTGACACCGTTGACCATCCTCCGGGAGGACCATTCCAGCGGCCGGTCATTGCCCGGGAGTACGGGCCGGGCGACCGGCTGCGCCCACATCACCGGGGGTGCCCGCAAGGGGTATCCGCATACCCCGGATGGGCTCATGTTTCCAGTCCGGTGGAGATGTTCCCGTAGGAGCTGGCCACCCGGCGTACCGGGCTCCTAGTATCCTCGGGCCGGGATGACAGATTTCTGGAAATACAGCGCGGAGGAAACCATGCTCCCCTCACCGGGCAGGTCGGTATGCCGCCCGCACCTCGATCGGGTGCCCGTCCGCCCCGGCGGCTCCGGGGCTATGAGGGATGCCGCACAATCCGTTTCAGCCCGTACCCGGCACCCGTCCCGCCGCGCCGTATCCATCATGGTCACCGCAATACTGCTCGTTCTGTTCTCAGCGTTGCCGGCCGGCGCCGTGATCCGCCGTCCGGTGCATCATCCGCTCCCGATGATCAACGTTTCGTACGAGACCGGCGCGGTGAGCGGCGTCGGGCGGCAGACCGACCTGACAATCACCGACAAAGGACCGGGGATCCTGCACGTCCAGTCAATCTCGGTGGACGGTGAACGCCTCCTGGATCAGAACTCCCATCTCCGGATCGCGCCGGGGCACAGCTACATGTTCACCTTCGGCTGGGCCGGTGGCCCCGGGGGTGGTCCGGACGGGCCGACGGTCGTCATCGACAGCGATGCGCCTACCAGCCCCACCGTCCTCCACATCGGCTATCAGTGAGGCCGCACCGGCAACGAGACCGCACCCGGTGAGGCCGGGCCGGCAACGAGACCGCATCCGGTGAGGTCGCACCGGCAACGACGGCGAGGCCCGCGGTACCGGTGACCGCCCGGAGGGCGCCGATGCCGTTCGCCGACGCCACCGGTCTGCTCGCAATCCGGATGGATCGGGAACGGGCGGCCGTGGTCTCGGGTGTCTGCTGCCGGCAGATCGGGCGGTCGTGCCCGCTCGGCGCAGATAAGAATGGAAGGGATGACACCACGATCGTTCGCCGACCATCTTGCGGATCTGGACTTGCCGGCGCTGGCCGCTCTGCTCCGCTCGCGTCCGGACGTGCTGGTCGAGCCGGTCCCCCGTGGTTTCGGGCAGCTCGCGCAGCGGCTGGAAAGCCCGGACTCGCTCGCGGCGGCGCTGTGGGAGCTGAACCGCGACACGCTCCGGGTCGGCCAGGCGGCGGCGCTGCTGGGGCAGTCCGCGACGGTACCCCGGATGGCCGAGCTGTTGGGTGCGTTACCGGACGCGGTGCGCGCCGGGGTGGGCGATCTGTGCGCCCGCGGCCTCGCCTGGACCGACAGGGTGGTCCACCTCCCGGAGCCGCTGCACAACCACTGGGTCGAGGAGATCAGTTCCGCCCGCCCGGTCGCAAAGATCGCCCACAACGTCCTGGTCGAGGATCTACGTAAGGCGGTCACGGCGCTCGGGGCTCCGGCCGAAAACCTGCGCAAGACCGAGCTGACCGCGCGGCTCACCGAACTCATGTCCGATGCCCGCCGCATCGCGACGATCATCGCTTCCCTGCCCGCCCCGGCGAGGCAGCAACTCGATGACCTGCGCCTGGCCACGGCCGGCGGCTACTTCCCTTACACGTTCCCCTACACGCCCTTCGAGGAGGTCCACGACCAGAGGGCAGCCGCGCAGCCCATCAGGCAGCTGATCACCGCGGGGCTGGTGCTGGGCGTCGGCAACCGGCCGGAGCTCCCCCGTGAGGTCGCGGTCGCCGCCTGGCTGGCCAGGCACGACCAGGGACTCACCGGGCCGCCGGACATTCCCCGGCCGGAGGTGAACGAGGCTGTCGTCCGGTCGAGCTCCCAGGCGGCCGCACAGGGCGCCATCCGCGCCGTGACCGCCCTGCTCGACGAGGCCGCCGCCCCCGTCGTGGCGCTCAAGCGAGGAGGCGTCGGTGGGCGGGAACGGGCCCGGCTGGCGAAGCGGCTGTCGATACCGTTGGCCGAGCTGCCGCTGTGGATCGACCTGGTCGCGGCCGCCGGCCTGCTGACCTTCACCGATGGCGGCTACGCACCGAGCCCGCGGTTCCAGGAGTGGCGGGAGGAGTCGCCAAGCCATCAATGGGCGACGCTGGCTGCGGCGTGGCACGCTCTGGAGCACGCGCCGACGAGCCGCGAGGGTGCCGACGAGAAGGACGTCCCGCCGCCCCTGCCCATCGAGTCGGGGGCGGGCCAGATTCGCCGGGTGCTGATCCGCGCGGCGGCCGGCGGGCGGTCGGTGCGGCTCACGGCTGAGAACCTCGACTGGTTCTTCCCCCTGCACGGCTACGACGCCGCCACCCGCAAGATCAAGGTAGCGGCGGCGATCCGCGAGGCCGAGCTGCTCGGGGTGTTCGCCCTCGACGTCCTGTCCGAGCTCGGCCAAGCTCTGCTCGAGGCCGCGCCGAGCACCACCGACACGGCGGCTGCCACCGTCGGGCTTATGATCGTCTCGACCGCGGACGAGTTC
Source organism: Frankia sp. CeRuru1 (assembly GCF_977966315.1). Lineage (NCBI taxonomy): Bacteria > Bacillati > Actinomycetota > Actinomycetes > Frankiales > Frankiaceae > Frankia > Frankia sp. CeRuru1. The sequence continues at coordinate 3,535 of NZ_CDWWEW010000297.1, read as the reverse complement.
GCCGCGCAGGCCGCGAGGACGGTGCGGGACCTGGCGGACCGCTGCGCCGAGCTGCTGCCTGAGACGCCGTCCAGCCTGATCCTGCAGTCTGATCTCACCGCGGTCGTGTCCGGCCAGCCCAGCGCGGCGATGTCCCAGCTCCTGCGGGCCGCGGCGGTGCCGGAGTCCCGGGGCGCGGCCGGGACCTGGCGGTTCACCTCCACCAGCGTCCGCGCCGCGATGGACGCCGGATGGTCCGCCACCGAGCTGCTCGAACAGCTACGCACCATAGCCGATCACGGTCTCCCGCAGCCGCTCGAATACCTCATCGCCGACGTCGCCCGCCGGCACGGACACGTGCGGGTCCGCGGGATGCGCAGCGCCGTCCTCGCCGACGCGCCCACGACCGCCGAGATCCTCCACACCCGGGCGCTGGCGAAGCTGCACCTCGCCCGGCTCGCCCCCACCGTGCTGGCAAGCCCGGTGGAACTGGGCACGGTCCTCGCCGAGCTGCGCCGGACGGGCTTCTACCCCGTCGCCGAGGACGCGACGGGCACCGTCATCGTGACGAGCGGGCCGGGACGGAAGGCGCCGCGGGGGGCCTCGGCACAGCCGTACCGGGCGTCCCGACCGCGCGGCGGGCCCCCCGCCGGTCCGTCGGCGACCCGACGGCGGCTGACGGCCGACGAACTCGCCCAGCGCCTGCGCACCGGCGAGGACGACGGTGTCACCCTCCTGACCAATCTCGCCCAGCGGCTCGGCGAGATAAACGGGCGGCTGAACGACGCCGAGCTCGCCGTGCTGGCGGACGCGGTGGAACGCCGCAGCGACGTCGTCATCGCCTACCGGGACAAGCAGGGCACCCGGACGGTCCGCCGCATCCAGCCGAACCAGCTCTTCGGCCGGTGGCTGAACTCCTGGTGCCACCTGCGCAACGCCGAGCGCGAGTTCGCCGTGGCCAACATCGAATCCGTCAGTCCCGTCGGCTGACCGGCACCCCCTTCCCTCCGAGGCGGCGCCCGAGATCCCGAGCTCACCGCGGCGATGACCACCCTGGACGTCACCGCGCCCAAAAAGAACATCCATGAAAACCCCCCGACCGGGAGCCATCGGAGATTGCGATCCCTCCAGGGATAATCAGCGACCCGATGGTAAATCCGCAGGTCGACGCCATGATCCAAGTCTAGTCGCCGGGCCCGAAGGGGTCGCGGCATCCGGTGCCGCCACTGGACACAGCCGGTGAAGGCGGCCGGCACTGGCAGGCGCGTCCAACTGGTAGTCGTCAGGGACTGTAGGGCGGTGCATCTCGCAGTGTCGAAGCGCAAGGAGACCGCATGCGGTAGTCCGTCCTTCGGATGCCGCCCGCTTGGGGCCGGGTGGTTCACCGGAGTCCCAGATCAGAGGCTATCTCGCCGGGAGAGCCGCACCCCGCGGGCCGCCCCGTCCGGACGCAGGCACGAGCCACCGGTCATGTCTTTTCCGGCCCGGTCCCGGACCCGGCCGTCGAGGAGGATTTCTGCCTGTGGCAGACTGCCTCATCATGCGCGCTGTGGCTCTGCCAGAATCAGATAGGTAGCATGCGCACGGGACGGAGAAATGAATGAGATTCCGCGTTGATGTCGCAGCCGACGAGCCGGCCATCAAGTGGGAAGATGTCTTCACTCCGGCGCGGGCCGTTACCTACGATCTGATTCGGAGCCAGGACCCGGCCTTGGCCGAGGAACTGCATGACCGGGGATACGCCGGGAAATCACTGCGTCCACTCGGTGTCTCGCCTCCACATTTCCGGGACACACGGAAGACCCGCGGTGTCTATGCGACCTCCGGCGATGGTTCTCTCAGACCACCCGCAGTTCGCCGATCGCCTGAGCCATAACCTGCGGCACAAGGCCGACCTGCTCGGCCTGCCGTCGGACGTGGACGTCGAAGTCGTCTCCGCTGGACCTCCCCGGAAATTTCTGGTACAGCGGGCGCCGCGGCACGGCAGCACCGCCGCCGTGCCGCATCAAAGCAGACGCCGCCCTGCTGGACGCCATTTATGACTGGAGCCTGGGACTGGCGACCAACCAGGGGTTCGGATGGATTCGGTAGCATGTCCGTAACCGGCGCAGTCCCCGTCACGGCCAACAATTTATTGCTGTTGACCGAGCATCCGTTGCAGCGGAGCGGAGCTCGGTCGATCGCCGTTCTCGCCGGCCGGGAAAATGTTGAGGACGTTACCGGAGAGGACCTGGGCAGGGTAGCCGAACAGATCGTCACGGACGTCGTTCAGGCCGCGATCGCCGGCAAGGATTATCTCGCCTACGACTGGTGGAAAATCCTCTTCGCAATGTATCCGAACGCGAAACCCACCCACGCCAGGCGGACCCGGGACCGGGCCAAGCTGACCGCGGAGGTGAAGGAGTTCTTCGCGCCGGATCGGGCCGACGACGTGCTACCGGCCGTGTGCCTTCTGCGAGGGCCCCACCGACGTCCTCTGGGCGAAGTCGAACCTGCCGATGTTCGACACCACTCCGATCCGACGGGTGATGATCCCTATTCGTCGTTCTGGTCTACGACACGGCGGCGGAACGCAACCCCTAGGCGTTGCGCACGTGCCGCAAGTACCTGCACTGGGTGCAACGCAGCGTCTTCGAGGGCGAACTGTCGGCCGCGCAGTATCGTGCGCTGGTGACCACGCGGCGCGGCCAGCCTGATCTCCTTTACGGCAACATCCGCCGGGGCACGGGACGCCCCGCCCGCCCTGGCACCGGGAGCTGAGAACCGCCTGAACCCACCGGTCGGTGAAGCTCGGTGGAACCCTCGGTCGGTTTTCGCTCAGGCGTGCGGCACGGTGCCGCAGGACGCCGTCGACGCGCCCCGGTAGCCGGTGAGGAAGACATCGCGGCGCTGCCGCGCCGACCCGTGCGTCCAGGTCTCCGGGTTGACCTGGCCGGATGCCCTGACCTGAATCCGGTCGTCGCCGACGGCCTCCGCCACGCCGAGCGCCTGGTCAAGGTCGGCCTCGCCGATGGTGACGTTCCCGCCGGTGTTCGCGAGGGTGCTCCAGACCCCGGCGTAGCAGTCGGCCTGCAGTTCGAGCTGCACGCTGAGCTCGTTCTCCCGGGACGGGTCCGCCCGCTGTGCCTGCCGCACCCGCGCCTCGGTCCCGGTCAGCGTCTGCAAATGACACCGTCGGTACCACCGTCGGTACCACCGCCGAGCACCGTCACCACCAGGTAGATGAGCAGACCGACGATGCTCACCCCACCGCCACCGACAGCGATCCCCCTGCCGAGACCACCACCTCGCCTGTCCTCGAGCTCGGATGTGTCGACCGACGAGTCGTCGAACTACATGACCTGCCTTCCGCCTTCCCCTTCTCCCCGGGCATGACCGGTCAGCCGGGTTCCGCAGGCAGTATGTCCATGCCGATCGGCTCTCGAATCTGGACCCGTCGGCTCTCGCACCCGGCCCGGCCGACGTCACGACCGACACCGCACCAGCCGGAAACCCGTAGTCGATTCATGACACAAAGTTGTGGGGGGGTAGGCACGTTTTCGGGGCCCGGAAGCGT
>NZ_CDWWEW010000296.1:0-6502 GCF_977966315.1 Frankia sp. CeRuru1 | reverse complement strand
TGGGTGTAGGGATGATGCGGTCCGGCCAGTACCGCGGCGGCCGGGCCGACCTCCACGATCCGGCCCCAATGCAGGACGGCGACCCGGTCGGCGAGGTAGCCGACGACGGCCAGGTCGTGCGAGACGAACAGGTAGGACACGCCGTCGGCGTCCCGGGTGGTGGCGAGCAGCTCGAGCACCGCGGCCTGGACGCTGACGTCAAGCGCGGACACCGGCTCGTCGCAGACGATCAGCTTGGGATCGCCCGCGAGGGCCCGGCCGATCGCGACGCGTTGCTTCTGACCGCCCGACAGCCTCGGCGTCATCACCGGCAGCAGCCGGGAGCCGAGCTCGACGCGCCCGGCAAGGTCGGCGACCGTGCCCTCGCCGCGCAGGGTCACCAGTGCCCGGCGCAGCACCGTGGCGACGGTGTGCCGGGGATTGAGGGTGGTATCGGGGTCCTGGAAGACCATCTGCACACGTCGGCGGTTGTCCGCGCGGCGGCGGAACAGCGATGCCGGCAGCGGCCGGCCAGCGAGCCGGATCTCGCCGGGTCCGTCCGGGCCCAGCCCCACCACGGCCCGGGCAAGGGTCGTCTTCCCGCTGCCGGACTCCCCGACAAGGCCGAGTACCTCCCCGTGGCCGATGTCGAGGTCGATACCGGTGAGCACGGGTGTCCGGCCATAGCTGCGGGACAGCCCCCGCACGGTCAGCAGTCCCGGCCGGGCCTCCCGCGGGGCCACGCCGACGACCTGTTCGGGACGGCGCAGCAGTCCGACGCGGTCGCCGTGATGGCAGCGCACCGTGTGCCCGTCGTGCCCATCGTGTCCGCCGGGTCCATCGTGTCCGCCGGGTCCATCGTGTCCGCCGGGTCCGTCATGCCCGCCGGGTCCGTCCGGGGAGTCGGCGACGGGGGCAAGCGGCGGCTCGGACGCACGGCACACCTCGTCGGCGAGCGCACACCGGTCGACGAAGATGCAGCCCACCGGCCGGTCGGTCGGCGACGGCGGCTGCCCGGGCACCGCCGGCATCCTGCGTTCCCGCCTGCTCACCCCCACCCGCGGGACGGCGGCGACGAGGGCGGCGGTGTAGGGGTGGCCAGGCGCGGTGAGCAGGTCGGCCGCCGTGCCCTGTTCGACCAGGCGGCCCGCGTACAGTACGCCCACCCGGTCACAGGTACGCGCCACCAGTTCAAGATCATGGCTGACGAGCATGACGGCGGCGTCGATCCGGCGCCGCAGCGCCTGGATCAGGTCGAGGACCTCCCGCTCGACGGCGGCGTCAAGGCCGGTGGTCGGCTCGTCGAGGACGAGCAGGCGGGGGCTGCCGGCGAGGGCCGCGGCGATGCCGACCCGCTGCTGCTGGCCCCCGGAGAGTTCGTGCGGCCAGCGTCGCGCGATCGTCGCGGGCTCGGGCAGCCGCACCGCGCCGAGCAGCTCGACGGCCCGCGCCCGGGCCTCGGCCCGGGACAGCCCCCCCAGCCGGCAGGCCTCCGCCACCTGCGCGCCGACCCGCACGGTGGGGTCCAGGCTGCTGCTCGTGCCCTGGTGGACCATGGCGAAGGCGTCGGCCCGCCACCGCCGGCGCTCCCGGGCGGACAGGGCCCGCACGTCGACCCCGTCGAGCACGATGCGGCCGGCGTCGATGGCACCCCCGCCGGGCAGCACGCCCGCGAGCGCCGCAGCCAGCGTGCTCTTGCCGCACCCCGACTCTCCGACCAGGCCGTAGGTCTCACCGGGTCGGACCCGCAGGCTGACGCCCTCGACGGCGACGGCCGGTCCGCCGGACGACGGGTAGCTCACCGTCAGTCCTTCGACGACAAGCCCCCCGGCGGCCACGGCCTCGCCCACCACCGCGTCGCCCACCACCGCGTCGCCCACCACCGCGTCGCCCACCACCGCGTCGCCCACCACCGCGTCGCCCACCACCGCGTCGCCCACCACCGCGTCGCCCACCACCGCGTCGCTCATCGCCGCGCGGCCTGTTCCCGCAGGTTGTCGGCGATCAGCGCGACACCAATGACGAGACTTCCGACGGCGAGCGCCGGGAACAGCACCGTCCACCAGCCCTGCTGGAGGAAGACCCGGTTGTCGGCCACGGAGGCCCCCCACTCCGGGGATCCCGGTGGCTGGCCGAGTCCGAGAAAGGACAGGGTCGAGGCGGCGAAGACCGCGTCGCCCAGCCTCGACGTCGCCTCGACCAGCACGGTTCCGGTCACGTTGGGCAGCACCTCCCGCCACAGCAGCGACCAGAACGGCTCGCCACGCAGCCGGGCGGCCTCGACATAGGGCTTCTCCCGCTCGACCAGCACGGCCGCCCGCACGCTGCGGGTCACGATCGGGACGAAGAACGTTCCGATGACCAGGACGAGGGTGGTCGTCGAGCGGCCCACAAGTGCCACCACCACCACGGCCGCGACCAGATTCGGGAAGACAGCGAGCACATCGACGACCCGCATCACGATCTCGTCGAACAGGCCGCGCCGCGCGCCGCACACAAGCCCGAGCAGGCTTCCGACCGCCACCCCGAGCGCGGTCGCCAGCGGAGCGACCTCGAGCACCGGGCGGGCTCCTGCCATCACCCGCGACAGCACGTCCCGGCCGAACTGGTCGGTGCCGAACAGGTGCCCGCCGCCCGGCCCCAGCATCCGCTGGGACGGATGCTGGGCCATCGGATCCGCCGGCGCCAGCTGCGGCCAGAACACCGCGACGACGACCCAGCCGACCAGCAGGAACGCGCCGACCACGAAGCCAGCCCGGAAGCCAGCCCGGGAGCCGACCGTGACGCTCGCCGCGGAATCCACCGCGGTGTCGTTCACCGCGCCCTCCCCACCCGTACGCGCGGATCGAGCAGCGCGTACACCAGGTCTGCGACGACGTAGATGCCCATCCCCACCGCGCCGAGCACGATCGCGCCGGCCTGCAGGGTCGGCACGTCCTTGCTGGTCGCCGACGACAGCAGCAGGTCGCCGATGCCCTGGTAGCCGAACAGCAGCTCGACGGTCACCAGTCCCGCGAGCAGGAACTGCAACTGCACGGCGAGCGCGCTCGTCGCCGGCACCAGCGAGTTGCGCAGCACGTGCCCGCGCACGAGCTGCGCCTCGGACATGCCACGCACCCGCATTGCCCGGATGAACGGGCTGGCGAGGACCGCGACCGTGCTCGCCCGCACGTGCCTGGCGACATAGCCGGTGCACAGCAGGACCAGGCAGACCGCGGGCAGCAGCAGATGCCGGATCAAGGTCAGCGGACCGGCCCCCGGCGGTGCCTGCGCCGACGAGGGCAGCCAGTGCAGCTTCACGCTGAAGAGCACCAGCAACACGACGCCGGTGACGAACTCGGGAACGGCACCGAGGCTCAGGCCTGTGACGCTGAGGATCCGGTCGGTCAGCCGCCCCTCGCGCAATCCCGCCGCAAGGCCGAGCGCCAGCGCGACAGGGACCAGCAGGACGAAGGCGAGCAGGGCAAGCGTCGCGCTGTCGAGCAGACGCTCGATCACCAGCGGGCGGACGTCGACTCCGAGCGTGTAGGAGCGCCCCCAGTCACCGGTGGCGAACCCACCCAGCCAGTGCAGGTAGCGGGGCACCAGCGGCTCGTCGAGACGCAACTGGTGGCGCAGCGCGTCCACCGACGCCTGGCTGGCCTCCCGGCCCAGCACGACGCGCGCCACGTCGCCGGGGATCAGTTCGGTGGCGATGAACACCAGGAAGCTGACCGCCAGCATGGTGACGGGGATCGTCGCCAGCCGCCGGGCCAGGAAACGCACCATGCCGGATCAGGCCCGGCTCACGGTTGTCAGGTCGAGGAAGGCCGACGGGTGGGCGCGTAGCCCTCTGACCCGGTCGGACCGGTAGGCCCGGACGGCCCCGGACCACACGGTGATGATGACCGGCACGTCCTCGTGAAGGGCCCGCGCGATGATCTCGGCCTGCTTCTTCCGCTCGGCGGGGTCGGTCGCGGCGTCGTAGGCGTCGGCCGCGGCGTCCAGGGCGGGGTTGGCGTACTTCGAACCGTTCCAGACCGCGTGGCTCTTCACCATCGGGATGATGAACTGGCTTGGCGTCGGGCGGCCCACCCAGCCGACGAGGTTCGCGGTGGTGAACAGCCAGGGGGTGTCGGTCTCCTGGTTGCCGCCGTAGAACGCGTCGGAGGTCTGCTGGTCGAGATCGACCGTGATCCCCACCTGCTTGAGCTGGTCCTGGATGACCAGCGCGTAGGCCTTGTTCGGGGCACCGAAACTGAGAGTGAACCGCAGGTTCTCGACCCCCGCGGCGGACAGCAGCGACCGGGCCTTCGCCGCGTCCTTCGCGCGTTGCGCGAGGTCCTTCGGGGCGGCCGCGAACGCGGGCGCGAGAAGGTGGTCGTTGCCGAGGACGCCGACCCCGTTGTAGACGGAGGCGAGGACACCCGGCCGGTCCAACGCGTAGGCGATGGCCTGCCGGACCTCCTTCTTCGTGAACGGTGGCTTGTCGACGCGCAGGGTGAGCACGGTCAGGCTGGTACCGCTGACCTTGTCGACGGCGATGGAGTTGCTTCCGGCGATCGGGACGACGAGGTCGGCCTCGGACAGGATCTGCGCGTCGATGGCGCCGCTCTGCAATGCCAGCAGGTCGGCCTGGGCGTCCTTGTGGAAGGTCACCTTGACGCCGTCGAGGTAGGGCTTGCCGGCGTCCCGGTACTTCGGGTTGCGGCGCAGCGAGGCTCCCCTGCCGACGTCGTAGGAGTCGAGCAGGAACGGCCCGGTGCCGATCGCCTTCGTGGCGAACGTGCCGACCTTGTAGTCGCTCTTGAGCACGACCGCGTTGTAGTTGCCCGCGGACACCAGGTAGGGGAAGTCGGAGAACGGCCGTTCGAGGTGGAAAACCACCGTATCCGCCCCCGACACCGCCACGCCGCTGGCCTTGAGGACCGACGCGAAGGCGGACAGGGCGGCGGACTTGTTCGCCGGGTCCAGCAGCCGGTCGAACGACGCCTTCACGGTCGGCGCGTCCAGCGGGGTGCCGTCGGAGAAGAGCACGCCCTTGCGCAACGTGAACGACCAGGTGCGTCCCGCGTCGGACGACGTCCACCCGGTCGCGAGCTGAGGGCGGAGTTGGAAGTCCGGATCGAGCCAGATCAGGTACTCGGCGACGAGCTGGACCAGCGCGATCGCGGTGCCGTCGTACATGGTCACCGGGTCCAGCGCGGTGGGCGGCGTCGGAGCCCCCAGGGTGATCAGGCCGCCGCGCCGGCCTCCCGCGGCGCCCGACGCGCCGGCCGCGCCCGTGTCCGCGCTGGATCCGGAGCTGCCGCAGGCCGCGAGGAACGCGGCGATGCCGCCCGCACCGACACCGCCCAGCAGGCCACGGCGGGTGAGCAGGGCGCGCACGGGATGCTCGGCGGCGGAGGACGTCCGATTCCCGTCGATGTCGATCGGGGAAGTCGGAAATGACGACATGGATATGGATCCTTTGCGTGATGAACGAGGAGGACGAACGAGGAGGAGGAAGAGGAAGAGGAGGACGGGCGTCGCACCGCGATGGTCGCGACGTGGAAGTGTGAAGTGTGGGTCAGCGCCCGATCACCCAAACGACACGTGCCCGTCCAGAAAATCGGCGATCGGAGCCGACACCCGACCCCGGCAATTATCCGGGAGAAGGACCGTCAAAATCTGGAGGAAATTTTCGGGAACAATGTTGACCGCTAAATCCACGCGACGTGCGGCCAGCTCGTTCTCCCCGTCAGCGACAACACAGGGAGCTTGCGACGCGGCGGAGGTCGAGATACCTCCGGGCAACAAATGCCCACTTCAACATCACACTCTGACCATAGCCGAGGGTCGGGCACAGCGCAATGACACGCACCCATACAACCTTGAGTACATGAGCGATATACGTTCCGTATGCCATCTGGAATGGAGCTACTGGACGACAGCTGCCCACGTTGCTCACGATCTGCTGGCTTACTCCGGACAGCTAGCGGCCCGGCCCACCCACGCCTGCCTGCCCTTCGATCTGACCGTTCCCCCGGACACGCCACCGCGCGAGGTGCTCCAGGTCATCACCGCGTGCGGTGGACTGCTCAGCAGCGCGCTGGCCACCGCCGACCCCGCAACGCAGGCCTGGCATTGGGGGCCATGCGATCCCGAAGGCTTCGCGGCGATGGGCGTCACCGAAATCCTCCTCCATACCTGGGACATCGCCGCGGGGCTGACGGTCCCCTGGCGGTTTCCAGCACCCCTGGGCATACGGGTGCTTCGCCGTCTGTTCCCCGATGCACCGGACGGAGATCCGGCTCAGGTGCTGCTGTGGTGCACCGGCCGGAGTGAGCTCGACGGCCGCCCTCGACGCACTTCTTGGAGGTGGGAGGCGACCACCAGGGCACGGCCATTCCAGCAGCCCGCTCCACAGGTCTGACCCGGTTCAGCGTCCTGTGAGCGGTCCACCGGCCTGCCCGCGAGGTGGGCGGATCCGCTCCACTCGGCCAACGGTTTCCGGCGGACCGATATCACCGACCGTTCCCAGGATACCCTCGAACCCGCCCGT
>NZ_CDWWEW010000295.1:0-6513 GCF_977966315.1 Frankia sp. CeRuru1 | reverse complement strand
GTGTGGATACCCCTCGGGGGACACCGGCCGGAGTCCGGCCGAGCGAGGTCACGTACGACCATCTGATCATTCCGCCGCACTGGCGTCGGCCGAAGGAGTCGGCGCCGGGGACGCTCAACCCTCTGTTCCCCTCCGAGGGAGGCCTCCGGTCCGAGCCGGCTGCGGCCGGCTCGACGTCGCCGATCAACCCGACAACCGGTCCGCTGACGGGTCCGCTGCTGGTCGGCACCACGGCGCGTGCCTTCGCGAAACTCGACGACCTGATCCGTCTCAGTGCCGAGGATCGTGCCGTCGTCGCGGCTCGCCGCGACGAGGCGGAGCGGGCGCTGCGCGCGATCTTCCCGCCCCGTTGCGCGCTGCCGCTGGTCGGGGTCGCCACGATCGGCTCGGCGGGGCGGGACACCATGATCCGTCCGCTCGACGAGGTCGACATCTTCGCGGTCTTCTCGGCGGCCAACAGCGCCTGGAAGCGTTTCCGCTGGGACTCCCGCGACCTGCTGCTCTGTGTACGCAACGCCATCGGCGGAGATCGGATCCAGACGATCGGCAGCCGCGGCCAGGCGCTGCGCATCGTCTACGACGCCCCCCCGGACGTCCATCTGGTGCCGGCCTTCGATCATCCGCGTGCCGGGTACGTCATACCCGACCGGGTCGGTGGCTGGCTGCCGACCCGGCCGGAGCGGCACACGAGCTGGGCGGCGGACCTCGGCCCCCGGGTGATCTCGGCGGTCCGCCTGCTCAAGGCGTGGAACCGGGTGCGCGGCAGCCACCTGCGCTCCTTCCATATCGAGGCGCTCGCCGGGCAGGTCCTCGCCGGTCGCGGGCTCAACACCCGGCAGGGGCTCGCCGAGGTCTTCCGGCACCTGGACGACGTCGGCCTCACCGTGGCCGACCCGGCCGGCGTCGGCGGGGACCTGTCGTCGTACCTGCGCGCCGAGGACATCGAGGCGTTGGCCGAGAGTGTCCGGCTCGCCCGGATCTACTCGGCGAAGGCGGTGGATGCGGAACAGGCCGACGATCACGAGGAAGCCGTGAACCTGTGGGGTTCCCTCTTCGGACCGGAGTTCCCCACGTTCGGCTGAGGGCGGGCCGGTAGCGCGCTTCGTTTACCCGGCGCCCCGGCTCATCCAGCGCCCCGGCTCATCCAGCGCCCCGGCTCATCCAGCGGTCCGGTACGGCGTGGCGCCGACCGATCCGGGATCGCTCGGCCTGCGCGGCGGCGAGCGAGACCGCCTCGTCGGCGTCGCGCAGGCCGGCGCGCACCGTCACCGGGCCGCCGGTGGTATCGAGGTGCACGTCGGCCAGCCGTAGCAGTCTGGCCAGCGGGTTCTGCACGATCCGGATGCTCTGCACCTTGCCGTGAGGGATGAGATCGGTGTGCCGCCGGACGATTCCCCGGTGTACGACGAAGACCGTGTCGTCCGCTCCGCAGGACAGCCGCCGCCAGTGGAGCGGGGCGAGCCAGGCGGCCCGGCGTGGCGGCCGGGTCATCGCCACCGCGGCGACGTCCACTCCGGGCAGCAGCCGGCCGATCAGGGCCAGCGCATCCGCCCGGCGGGCCACCGGTAGCAGCACGGAGGGCCCGCCGCCAGCCACGTTCATCCGGACCGTCACCCAGCCCGACCAGCGCCACAGCGCCGGTTCGCCGATGCTGATCGCCTGGACCCGTCCCGGCGGGACCGTGGCGTGGGTGCGGTTGAGCAGACCGCTGATGATGCGCAGCCCGTCGGGTGACTCGGAGACGGTGTAGGGGTAGCCGGCCGCGAACCGGCGAAACGTCGTGTGCCAGAGGCTGCCGAGCATCGGAACGGCGCCGAGGGCGCCGGTGAGGGTACCGGTCAGCAGGGCGGGCGTGGCGATCGCGGCCGCGCCGAACAGCGCCACCCACGGCGCGGGGGACAGCGCGATCGCGGCCACCAGCCGCCGTGGTGGCACCTCGGCGAGTGGGCGCTGCGGTGCCTCGCCTACGTCCGGCGCGAATCCCGCGGCGGTGGCCAGCAGCTCGGCCCGCAGCCGCTGGGCGTGACCCACCGACAGGTACCGCAGATCGGACCCGGAGTCGGTGTCCAGTTCGGAGCGTTCCCTGCCGGCGAGATCGAGCCGGAGGATGGCGAGCCCCGCGGCTCGGGCGAGAAGCGGTTGGGCGATGTCCACCGACTGTAACCGATCTAGCCGGACATGGCGGGTCCGTCGGACCAAAAGCCCGGTATCGAGCCGAAGATTGTCGCGTTCGACCCGGTAGCGGGTGAACCGCCAGGCGCAGTATCCGTAGATGCCGGCGGCGGGGATCAGGAAGATCAGGGTGAGCCCGATGATGCGGGGCGTGACGTCGTCGGCGAGGTTCCTGCCGACCGTCGCCACGAACGCCGCGACGATCACCCAGCCGCGCAGGAACGGGGTGAGCGGATGCAGCCGGTGAAACCCGTCCTGGCCGGGGCGTGTCGCCCGAGCCGGCGCTTCGCCGGTGGTGGACCCCCGCTCGATTGTCACAGCCCGGCCGACCGGGCTTCACCGCGTTCGGTGAGCGCGTCACGTAGCCGTGCGGCCTCGTCCGGGGCCAGGCCGGGGATGACGGCATCGCTGTCCGCGGCCGCGGTGTGCAGCTGCACCTTGGCGATGCCGAAACGGCGTGCCAGCGGCCCGGCGGTGACGTCGACGAGCTGCATCCGGCCGTACGGCACCACGATCAGGCGACGCGTCAGCACCCCGCGGCTGATCAGGAGATCGTCCTCCCGCTCGGCGTAGCGCCAGGCCTGCCAGCGGAGGCCGATCGAGCGCCAGAGCCAGCCCGTCACGAGGACCGGCGCCACCGTGATCAGTATCCAGGGCCAGCCGCCGAACGCCGCCGTGATCAGCAGGGTGAGCGCCACCACCGGGACGGCTCCCACGATCAGGAGCGCCCGTCGAAGCCGCCGTAGGTCCGGTGGCAGGACCCGCCACTGCGCGGGATCCGGCAGAAGAGCGTCGTGCATTCCGCAACAATAAGTCGCACATCCGCTACGTCCGGCCCGAATCGGCCGAGGAACTGGCGGCGCGCCGTCCCCACGATGGTCCTCGCCCGGTCTGCGGCGATTCGCCGGGAGGCCTGTCAGAGGGACTTGACGGTGGCGGCCTTGACCGTCAGGCCCGAGCGGTCCGGCGCGGCGTCGACGAGCACCTCGTCGCCGTCCCGGATCTGCCCGCCGAGCAGTTCCCTGGCGAGCTGGTCGCCGATCGCCGTCTGGACCAGCCGCCGCAGCGGGCGGGCCCCGAACACCGGATCGTAGCCGACGTCGGAGAGCCATCCCTTGGCGGCGTCGGTGGTGTTGAGGGTGATCCTCCGGTCGAGCAGCCGGGCCCGCAGCCGATCGAGCTGGAGATCGACGATGCGGGCCAGCTCGTCCCGGCCCAGCTGGTCGAAGACGAGGACGTCGTCGAGGCGGTTGAGAAACTCCGGCTTGAAGGCGTCGCGCACGGCGACCATCACCGACTCGCGGCGCACCTGCGGGCTGAGCGTGGGGTCCGCGATGAACTGCGACCCGAGGTTCGAGGTCAGGATGAGGATCGTGTTGCGGAAGTCCACCGTGCGGCCCTGGCCGTCGGTGAGCCGCCCGTCGTCGAGAACCTGCAGCAGGACGTCGAAGACGTCCGGATGGGCCTTCTCGACCTCGTCCAGCAGGATGACACTGTACGGCCGGCGGCGGATCGCCTCGGTGAGCTGACCGCCGGACTCGAACCCGATGTACCCGGGCGGGGCGCCGATCAGGCGGGCCACCGAGTGCTTCTCGGCGTACTCGCTCATGTCGATGCGCACGATCGCCCGCTCGTCGTCGAAGAGGAAGTCGGCGAGCGCCTTCGCGAGCTCGGTCTTCCCGACCCCGGTGGGCCCGAGGAAGAGGAAGGAGCCGGTCGGCCGGTCCGGGTCGGCGATCCCGGCCCTGGCCCGGCGGACCGCGTCGGAGACGGCCCGCACCGCGTCGTCCTGGCCGATGACCCGCGCGTGCAGTGCGGACTCCATGCGCAGCAGCTTCGCCGTCTCGCCTTCGAGGAGGCGACCGGCCGGGATCCCGGTCCAGGCGGCGACGACCTCGGCGACATCGTCCGGGCCGACCTCCTCGTTGAGCATCGCCCCACCGGGGGAGTCCGCGCCGGCCAGCGCGCCGGTCGCCGCCGACAGCCGCTTCTCCAACGTCGGGATGGTGCCGTACCGCAGCTCCCCGGCCTTGGCGAGGTCGAGGTCGCGCTCGGCGAGCTCCGCGGCGCGCCGCGCGTTCTCCAGCTCCTCCTTGATCTTCTGAACTTCGGAGATCGAGTCCTTCTCCCGGTGCCAGCGGGCCGTCAGGCTTGACAGCTCCTCACGCCGGTCGGCGAGCTCGCGCTGCAGGCGCCCCCGCCGCTCGCGGGAGGCCTCGTCGTTCTCCTTGGACAGCGCCATGTCCTCGATCTCCAGGCGGCGCACGGCGCGCTCGAGTTCGTCGATCGCCACCGGCCGGCTGTCGATCTCCATGCGGAGCCGGGATGCGGCCTCGTCGACCAGGTCGATCGCCTTGTCCGGCAGGAAGCGCGCGGTGACGTAGCGGTCGGATAGGGTGGCCGCGGCGACCAGCGCGGTGTCGGTGATGCGCACGCCGTGGTGCACCTCGTAGCGTTCCTTGAGCCCGCGCAGGATGCCGATGGTGTCCTCGACCGTCGGCTCGCCGACGAGGACCGGCTGGAAGCGACGTTCCAGCGCCGGGTCCTTCTCGATCCGGGCGCGGTACTCCTCCAGGGTGGTGGCGCCGATCATGCGCAGCTCGCCGCGGGCGAGCATCGGCTTGAGCATGTTGCCGGCGTCCATCGCTCCTTCGGCCGCGCCGGCGCCGACGACGGTGTGCAGCTCGTCGATGAAGGTGATGATCTGACCCTCGGCCTCGCGGATCTCGTTGAGGACGGAGGTCAGCCGCTCCTCGAACTCGCCGCGCAGCTTGGAGCCAGCAACCATCGAACCGAGGTCGAGCGAGACGATGCGCCGGCCGCGCAGCGACTCGGGCACGTCACCCGCGACGACCCGCAGCGCGAGCCCTTCGACGATGGCCGTCTTGCCGACCCCGGGCTCGCCGATGAGGACCGGGTTGTTCTTCGTCCGCCGCGACAGCACCTGGATGACGCGGCGGATCTCGGCGTCGCGGCCGATCACCGGGTCCAGCTTGCCCTGCTGCGCACGCTCGGTGAGGTCGATGGAGTACTTCTCCAACGCGCGGTAGGAGCCCTCCGGGTCCCGGGTGGTCACCCGCCGGGCGCCGCCGCGCACCTTCTCGAAGGCGCCGCGCAGCGCGTCGGGGGTGGCGCCGGCGGAGGTGAGGATCCGCCCGGCCTCGCCCCCCTCCTCGGCGAGCGCCACGACCAGATGCTCGACCGAGGTGTACTCGTCACCCAGCTGACCGGCCTGCCGCTCGGCGTTGTTCAGCACCGCGATGAGCTGGCGGGACAGCTGCGGCGGGGACACGCTCATGCCCGTCGCGCGGGGCAGCCGCGTCACTGCGGCCTCGGCTCGGGAGCGCACCGTGTCGACCGAGGTGCCCGCGGACGCCAGCAGCGCCGCGCCGACCCCGTCAGACGCTTCGAGCAGTGCGGTGAGCAGGTGGAGGGGGTCGACGAGGGGTGACCCGTCGGCGGTGGCTCGACTGATCGCTGCGGAGAGTGCCTCCTGCGACCGGGCGGTGAGGCGTTCAGCGTTCATGGCGGATCCCAGATGGTCGGACGGCGTGCACTGTCGCTTTTTCAACGCTCAGCATACCTAAGTCGTTTCCACTCAACCTTGCGGGCGCGCCGCGATGAACCCCCTGCATCCGTTTGCCGGCTCCGCCCGGCCGGTCAGCGGCGGGGCAGCGGCCGCCAGACCACGAGCGCGCCGCGATCCACCGGGACGAGGTCGCGCCGGTGACTGGCATGCGCCTCGGCCACCGCGCGGTCCGTGTCGGCGCGGGACCGGGCGAGCTCCTCGGTGAGCTGACGCACCTGCGCCTGCAGCGCCATCACCTGGGCGCTCAACCGGAGGATCTGCTTGATCCCCTCCAGGTTGACGCCTTCCTCCTGGGACAACCGCTGCACCTCGCGCAGCAACGCCACGTCCCGGGCGGAGTAACGCCGCCCCCGCCCGGCCGTGCGCCCGGGCGTGACCAGCCCGAGCCGGTCGTAGGACCGCAGGGTCTGGGGATGCATCCCGGCGAGCTGCGCGGCGATCGAGATGACGTAGACCGGTGCGTCCTCGTCGTGGGCCGGGCCCGGCAGCGGGCCGGCGGGGTAGTAGCCCTCCGGCCGAATCTCGGTGTCCGGCCGAACCTCAGCGGGGGACGCCGCCGGTCCCCTCTGGAGCTGCCGTTCCCCTGTTCGCCCTGCTCCCGTCGCTCGCCCGCGCCGGGCGGGCGGCGGGTCGGATGTGCGGTTCGGCCGCCCGGTCATCCGCCTGCCTCCATCCGTTCCATCAACGGCGCCCGTGGGTCCTCGGGATGGGCCTGGGCGAACTCCAGCAACGCCGTACGTGCCCGTGGGGAG
>NZ_CDWWEW010000294.1:0-6532 GCF_977966315.1 Frankia sp. CeRuru1 | reverse complement strand
GTCGAAGTCAGAGTCGACCGCGGCCACGATCGTCAACGGCCTGCGCTGCCTCGTGGTCCTTGTGGCCCTGTCCGTGGCCGCCGCGACGGTGATCCCGGACTGGACACCGAAGATCCGCACCGCGCTCACCCGGGACGCGAGTGCCCCGAGCCGGGAGGCGACCCGATGGTTTCTCGCGAACATTTCCTCCGAGGGCACCGTCATCACTGACGACATCGCCTGGACCGACCTCACGATCGCCGGGCGCCGGCCGCTGCCAGTGTGGTTCTACAAGCTGGACCTCGACCCTCAGGTGCGCGGCCGGTTCCCCCACGGCTGGCGTGACGTCGACTACCTGATGATGGGCAAGCCCCCCGACGCGGTGCTCGGTGAGATCCCGCTCGTCGCCGAGGCGCTCCGGCACTCGGTGGTCCTCAAGTCGTTCGGCGACGAGGAGATCGAGATTCGCCGGGTCATCGTTCCGGACTGCCGTGGCCGACCCGACCGGTGCTGAACCGTGACGTCCTCCCCCGGGATGCGTGGAACACCTTCGGTGTTCAGACTGGCGCTGTCCGCTCCACTTCGTTCGGTTCGGAGGGCTCGCCATGGTCGAGAGAACCACTGCGGCCGGACGCGGCGTACTGGGCGGATCGCGGCGGCAGCCATCTCGCCGTCCTCCCGCTCGCGGCCCTCGAACGCAGCCCGGACCGGCGGGCCGGCGTCCTCGGCTTCTACGACAGCGCCTACCGGGCCGGGGCCGGCCGGGCCGGCTGGGACATCGAGCGGTTCGCCTGCCCCCACGGCGTCACCGACCCTGTCCTCGCCCCTGGACACTGACATCGACGAGCCACCCGGCAAGATTGGAGGGGTGACCGGGTCCACGCCGGACGGGCGACGAGGCATCCCATAAGTTCGCCGTATGCACAGCCTCACCCGGGACGAAGCCCTCGCCCGTGCCGGCCTGGTCCGCGTTGACGGCTACGAGATCGAGCTCGACCTGACCGCGGCGCGCACGTCGACGGAGTTCGGCTCGACGACCAGGGTGCGCTTCAGCCTCCGTTCCCCCATGGACGGCTCTCTCGCCACGGACGGCTCGTCGGCGGGCGGCGAACCGGCGCCGACGACGTTCGTCGAGCTCAAACCGGCATCCATCCAGCAGCTGTGGCTCAACGGCCAGCCGCTGGACCCCTCCGCCGTCGACGGCAACCGGCTCCCCCTCGCGGCGCTGCACGCGACGAACGAGCTCGTGGTGACGGCCACGATGAGGTACTCGAACACCGGCGAGGGGCTGCACCGGTTCACCGACCCGGAGGACGGCGAGGTCTACCTGTATGCGCAGACCTTCCTCGACGACGCCCAGCGGATGTTCGCCTGCTTCGACCAGCCCGATCTCAAGGCGCCGGTGCGCCTGAGCGTGGCCGCACCCCCCGACTGGACGGTGCGGGCGAACGGCGCCGGGAAGCAGACCTTGCCGGGGCGGTGGGAGTTCACCGAGACGGCCCCCCTGGCGACCTACTTCGTGACGGTGGTCGCGGGGCCGTACCACCTCGTCGAGGACTTCCACGACGGCATCCCGCTCGGGCTGCTCTGCCGCCGCTCGCTCGCGCCGTACCTCGACGCCGACGCGGCGGAGATCTTCGGCATCACCCGGGCCTGCCTGGACCGCTACCACGAGCTGTTCGCGAGCCGGTACCCGTTCGGGACCTACGATCAGGCGTTCGTGCCCGAGTTCAACGCCGGCGCGATGGAAAACCCGGGGTGCGTGACCTTCCGGGACGAGTTTGTGTTCCGCTCGGCGGTGACCGAGGCCGAACGGGAGCTGCGTGCCGTCGTCATCGCCCACGAGATGGCCCACATGTGGTTCGGTGATCTGGTCACCATGCGCTGGTGGGACGACCTGTGGCTGAACGAGTCGTTCGCCGAGTACATGGGCTATCGGGTGACCGCCGAGGCGACGCGGTTCACCGGGGCGTGGACCAGCTTCGCCGTCGGTCGCAAGAGCTGGGGCTACGCCGCCGACCAGCGGCCGTCGACGCACCCGGTGGCCCCGGCCGACGTCCCCGACACCACGCTCGCCCTGCTGAACTTCGACGGCATCTCCTACGCCAAGGGAGCGTCGGCCCTGCGGCAGCTGGTCGCCTGGGTGGGCGACGACGCCTTCCTGACCGGGCTGCGGGCGTACTTCGCCCAGCACGCCTTCGCCAACGCGTCCCTGGCCGACCTGCTCGCCGCGCTGACCACGGCGAGCGGCCGGGACCTCGCCGGCTGGGCCGAGGTGTGGCTGCGCCACGCACAGGTCAACACGTTGCGCCCCGAGATCACGATCGGTTCCGACGGCCGCCTCGCGCAGGTCACGGTGATCCAGACGGCACCGCCGACGCACCCGACGCTGCGTCCGCACCGCATCGGCATCGGCGTCTACGGCCCGGCAGAGCCGACCGACCCGACCGAGCCGATCGTGCTGCTCCGCCGGGTGGAGGTGGACATCGATCCGGCGGCGCCGGACGGGCGCACCGGGATCGCGTCACTGGTCGGGAGCGAGGCGGGATGCCTGCTGCTGGTCAACGACGGCGACCTGACCTACGCCAAGGTCCGTTTCACCCCGGCCGACCTCGCCGCTCTGCCCACCGTCCTGCCGCGGACGGCCGATCCGCTTGCCAGGGCGATCATCTGGGCGGCCGCGGCCGACGCGACCCGGGACGCCGAATGGCCCGCCGCCGACTATCTGACGCTCGCCGTGGGTGCGCTGCCCCGGGAGACCGAGATCGCCGTCTTCGAGGACGCCCTGCGTTTCGCCCGGGCCACCGTGCTGAACCGCTACCTCGCACCGTCGGCGCGACCGGCGGCCGCGCAGGAGCTCCACGCCGCCTGCGCGCGGGTCCTCGCGGCCGCCGCACCGGGAGGCGGTCATCAGCTCTCCGCCGCCCGCGGGGTCATCGGGTGCAGTGGACCGGCGCAGGCGGGAACACTGGCGGCGTGGCTCGCCGGGGCGGCCGTGCCGGCCGGACTGGTCATCGACCCGGAACTACGCTGGACTCTGCTACACCGGCTGGTCGTACTCGGGCGGGCCGGGGAGGCGGAGATCGCGGCCGAGAGCTGGCATGATCGCAGCGCCCGGGCCGCTGAGCATGCGGCGCGGGCCCGCGCCGCCGTCGCCGATCTCGAGGCGAAGGCCCGGGCTTGGCGGACGATCGTGGACGACGACACGATGTCCGCCCGGCTCGTCGCCGCGACGGCCGAGGGTTTCTGGCAGCCTGAGCAGGCGGATCTCACCGACGGGTACGTCTCCCGCTACTTCGACCAGATGCCGGCGATGGCGGCCCGGCGATCCCCGCACGCCGCCCGGCAGATCGCCACCTACGCCTATCCGCAGTTCGCCGTGTCCGTGGGGACGGTGCGGGAGGCGGACGCCCTGCTGGCCCGCGATCGTCTCGACCCGCTCCTGCGCCGCGTCGTCGTCGACGCGACCGACGAACTCCGCCGAGCGGTGCGGGCCCGTCTCCGGCCCTGACGGCTCTGGACGCGCCCGCGTTCTTTCCGGCATAGTTCGCGCAGCAAGGATGTCTCAGGGGACGGGGGGCGGTATGGCAGCCGGCACGGACCGGGCCGAACGGCAGACGAATGCGGGTACGGCATTAGGCGTTTCCTTGTTGGTCGGTGCCGCCGTCGCGGTGTCGACCGGTGTGTACGCGAGGGTTCACGAACCAGCCGGGCGGCCGCTGTTCACCCTCGGTTTCTCCGGCATGCTGCCGATGAAGGCGTGGCTGACGACGGCCGCCGCCGTTCTGCTACTCGTTCAGCTGGCCACGGCACTGTGGATGTGGGGACGGCTGCCCGGCGCGGGCCCGGCGCCGAGCTGGGCCAGCCCGCTGCACCGATGGAGCGGGACGACCGCGTTCGTCCTCACCCTGCCAGTGGCCTTCCACTGCATCTGGGCGCTGGGCTTTGCCAGCGATGGCACCCGGGTGCTCCTCCACAGCCTCCTGGGCTGCGCCTTTTACGGGGCCTACGCGGCAAAGATGATCAGTCTACGGACCAGCGGGTTACCGAGGTGGGTACTGCCCGTGCTCGGCTCGACGGTTCTTGTTTCCCTGGTCGCAATCTGGTTGACGGCTTCACTGTGGTTTTTCACCCGGTCCGGTATTCCGCACGTCTGAACAGGATCCCGAGGAAAAAGTCATGACGCAGGAAACACCGACGCGGCGCCTCGTGGCCCCCGGCCTCGCGGTCACCGTCGCCGCGGGTGCCGTCGGGTATGCCGTCGCCAGCTGCAGCGACGCGGCCGATCCGAAGCCACGGCAGGCGACCGCGGGCGGGACCCGCGGGGGGGCGACGGTTCGGGCGCGGGCAACGGCGGCGGCCAAGCCGGCGGCACGGCGCCCCTCGCCCGGGTCGACGAGGTGCCGGCCGACGGCGGTCTCATCCTCGGCGACGCCGGCCTGGTGCTCACGAGGAACGCCGCCGGCACGATCCAGGGTTTCTCCACCGTCTGCACCCATCAGGGATGCTCGGTGAACGCGATCGAGAAGGGCCGCATCCTCTGCCCGTGCCACGGCAGCGCCTTCGACACCCGCACCGGGGAACCCGTCGCGGGGCCGGCGAAACAGCCGCTGCCGCCGGTCGCCGTCACCGTCCGCGACAACGCTGTCTTCCCCGCCTGACCCCCGCGCCCCGATCGCCCGGATCTCGGCAGGAGCCGGATCCTCCCAGGAGGAGAAACAGTGGACCCGACAGGGCTGCGGATCACCGTCCCGTCCGGCCAGAGCGTGCTGTCCGCTGACCGCAGTCACGTCGTCGGCCGCGGCCGTGACTGCGATGTCGTCATCGCGGACGGCCGGGTGTCCCGGCGTCACGTCCTGCTGGAGCCCCGCGGCGACGCCGGGTGGCTCGCCCAGGACGTCAGTTCCAACGGCATCTGGGTGGACGGCGCCCGGACCGGCAGCGTTGCCCTGACCGACGGCGAGGTGCGGGTGCATCTCGGCGCGGCGAACGGGCCGACGGTCGTCCTGGCCCCGGTCAGTCCTACGCCGCGGCGCCCGCCCGCCGTGCCCGACGACCCGGACGTCGGGGCCCTGGCGACCGTGCTGGCCGGCCAGGGCGGCCGCATCGATCCCAGCCCCGTCCCGGCGGCGGCGGGCTCCGCCCAGGTCCCGGCTCAGCGTCACGCCGGCCACTCGCCCGTGGCGAGCTGGCTGCGCGCCCTGCCCACCTTCGTGTGGCTCGCCGCGGTTGGCTTCACCCTCGGCGCGTTGCTCGCGCTGTCCTGAGCTCCGCCCGAGGGCCGGCCCGAGAGCCGGCCCCGCCCCGGAGTTGACGTCGGGTTGACGGCCGGCCGGAGCGCGGGTCAGGAGGAAAACAGCAGCCGGGCGAGGCCGCCGTGCTTGTGGTGGTGCCCATGCCCGCCGTGCCCGTAGGGAGTCCCCCAGGCGGGCTGGGCATAGTGCCCCGGCTGGGCGTGGGGCGCAGCCGGGGGTGGCGGCGGGGGCTGGGACCACTGCGCCTCGAGCCGGGTGATGGCCTCCAGCTCGCCGTAGTCGAGGAAGATGCCCCGGCATCCGTCGCACTGCTCGATCTGGATGCCGTTGCGGTTGTACGTCCGCATCATCGCGTGGCACTTGGGACACTGCAGGGTGTAACTCATGCCGAACCTGCCGTTCATGGCGGGGAGACATCCTTGGCTGCGGGTAGCGTACCGACCCCGCGGAAGTCAGCCGGTGGATAGTCGAGATCCGGACGGGTACGGGCCCACCCGGGCCATCCGCCGGCAGCACTCGACGAAGGCATCGGAGATCGGACCAGGTTCGGGCCCGGCACCGGGCGCGTCGCCGTCGAGACGCGCGGCGACCGCGATGGCCGCGTACTGCACGACAATCGCGCGGGCGGGCAGGTCCAGGGCCGTCCAGGGATCCTCGCCGCCCGGCAGCGCCGGGCCGCCACCGGCCCGGTAGCCGTCGACGAACCGCGCCCAGACGTCCATCGGCAGCAGGCCGGCCGCGTACCAGGCCGCCGGCCGGGCCAGGTCCCATACCGGGTCCCCGAGCCCGAGATCGTCCACGTCGATGATGCGCCAGCCGAGTCGGGGCAGCGCGACGAGCTGTCCGAAGTGCCAGTCACCGTGGATGATCGTCAATGGCCGCGCCGGCCGGCGTGACCGTCCCGGTCGGGTCGGTTGATCCGGTTGATCCGGTTGATCCGGTTGGATCTGGTGGTGCAACGCCCACTCGGGCAGGGTCGCGGCGGCGCGCAGGACCACCTCGGCACGTGGATGGCCGGCCTGGTCGCGCAGTCGAGCCACGTCGTGCCGCAGCCGGCGGAGCACCGTGGCCCGGGGGAGCACGAGGAGATCCGACGCGGTGACCGGGATGCGATGCAGACTCGCCAGCAGCGCGGCAGCCTCGGCCCAGGGAACGGCCTCGGCCCAGGGAACATCGTCGACCTGGTCCAGTCCGAGCGCCGAGCCGGCCGGCCAGGCACTCACCCATCGGTCGTGGACCCGGACGGCGAGCCCGTCCAGACCGGTATGGGTGGCGTGGGACGGCAGGGGCAGCGGGGA
>NZ_CDWWEW010000293.1:6003-6899 GCF_977966315.1 Frankia sp. CeRuru1 | reverse complement strand
GGTGAGCAGGGTGTCGACCTGGCCGAGCTGGTCGCGGTGCCAGGCGATATCCCCGGTGTCGAGGTCCAGGCAGGTGACGCCGCCGACGTCACCGACGATCAGCCGGCCCGCCGCGGTGAGGATGGGGGTGGCTAGCAGCCGGCGTCGCTGCCGGTGTGGGAGGTGTCGGGTCCAATGGGGTGCGCCGGTGGCTGGGGCGAGCGCGGTGAGGGTGCCCGCATGGCTGCACGCCAGGATCTGGTCATGGCCGGCGAGAACGCCGGTGATGGGGTCGTCTGCGGCGCGCACCGTCCACAGCACGTCGACTCGGCTGTCGTTACTGCCGGTGTTGGAGGGGTGTAGGCGGGTCAGGTGTCCTGCGCCGTGGGTGTCGGTGCTCGGTGCGATGACGGTGCCGGCGATGGTCGCGAGGGTGCCCAGATGTTGATGGGCGCCGATCGAGTGGCTGGTGGTGCGGGGCGAGGTCGGGGTATCGGCGCGAGACGTGGTCGGTGACCGTGGCGGTTTCGGTAGCGCCGGGATCGTGTCGTGCCGTAGATCCATAGTTCTCAAGCCGGGGGTGAGGGTGATGAGGCGGAGCTGCGGTGGTGACCAGTCCAGTCCGCCGAAGCTGGCTGCGGGCGTGCTGAGCAGGTGACAGCCGCCGACGTTGCGCTGCGCGTCGGCATGCCAATGTCCCGACAGGACGGCGAGGAGGCTGTCGGGTGCGGCACTGTAGCGGATCAGTTCGAGTGTGTCGTGGTCGGGCTGGTCGTGGGTGAGCACGACGACTGGCAGCCCGGGGGTTCGGGTGGCGAGATCGGTGATTATGAAGCGTCGCTGATCGGTGTCATCGATCGCGCACCAGGCGCTGAACCAGTCCAGGGCGAGGAGGTGCACGCCGGCCAGGTCAGCTG
>NZ_CDWWEW010000293.1:0-5640 GCF_977966315.1 Frankia sp. CeRuru1 | reverse complement strand
GAAACCCGCCACCGTGGGGGGTGTCGCTGGGGTGGGGTTGGTGGCGGTGGCCGTAATGGTCGTGGTTACCCGGCACGATCTCTACCGGCAGCGGCGCTGCGGCGAGGGAGTCGAGTACGCGCCTGAACTCTTCGGGTGTGCCGTGGTCGGTGAGGTCACCGGTGATCACGGCGAATGCCGCGCCGTGGTCGGCTGCGGTCCGCAGCGCGTGGTGCAGGCCGCTGGTGGTGTCCGTCTGGTCGCCGTAGCGGGCGGCGAGCTCGACCGCCTGGGACGGGTCGCCGTCGATCGCGCTGACATGCGTGTCCGTGATGTGCGCGAATCGCAGCTCCCCTGAGGGAGCCGAGGGTGGTTGTGGATCGCCGCCGGCGCGGCTTGGGTGCAGCTGAAACAGCACCGGCTCCCCCGCTGCCGGGTGCTGCCACCAGCGGCCCGTCCAGCCGTTGGGGCGCCGGGCCCAGACCGGGCGCCCCGGCACGGTGCGGAGGCTGAACGAGCCGTCGTCGCGAGTGAACGTCCAGGTCCGCCCGTCGCTTACCGCGATCCCTGCGAGCGCGTTGCCGTGGATGGTGAGCACGGCGCCGATGATCTGCATGCCTGAGTCTAGCCTCCGACAATAGATCATTTACAACCCTTCGCATCATTATGTATAAAATTTCCTTACGGAAGTAAGATGTTGTTCAGATAAAGTTTCCCTTGGCCTGTCAGTGTCACCGTCATGACCCCACCCGGCCTCGCGCCGCCACCGCAGTCACAGGGGGCGGCCTCGACGAGGCTGTCCGGGTGGCCGGTGCTGTCCGGAACCGTCTGTACCGCTTAGTCCACTTGATGGAGGAACTGTCATGAAACTCAGCAGCGACCGCATCCTGACCACGCACACCGGCAGCCTGCCCCGACCGGCCGGGCTGGCCGAGCTGATCCGGGCCCGGGAACAGGAGACCCTCTCGGTCGCGGACGCCGAGTACCTGCCCGAGCGGATCGCGGACGCGGTTAGCGTGGTCGTCGACCATCAGGCGCAGGTCGGGCTGGACGTGATCAGCGATGGCGAAATGAGCAAGATCGGGTACGCCACCTACGTCAAAGAACGCCTCACCGGTTTCGACGTGGACGTTGCCGTTCCCGAGGGCGGCGGCCTGTCGATCGCTGATCTGGACGACTACCCTGGCATGGCCGAACGTTCCCTGGCCGGCTTGGAGACCGCGACACCGACCTGTACCGGTCCGATCAGCTACACCGGCACCGCCTTGCTCGATACCGATCTGGCCAACTTCGCAGCCGGCGTCAGCTCAATCTCGGCAGGATCGGGTCAGCCGGCCGAGCGGTTCATGAATGCCGCGTCACCTGGAGTTATCGCGCTCTATCTTCCGAACCAGTTCTATGCCAGCTTGGATGAGTACCTGTTCGCGTTGGCCGAAGGAATGAGGGCCGAGTACGAGGCGATCACCGCAGCCGGGCTGGTCCTGCAGATCGACGCCCCGGATCTGGCGATGGGTCGGCACATCCAGTACGCGCACCTGTCCGAGCAGGGATTCCTGGACCGGCTGCGCGTGCACGTTGAGGCGATCAACCACGCGCTACGCAATATCGACCCGGCGAGGGTGCGGGTGCACCTGTGCTGGGGCAACTACCAGGGCCCGCACCACAAGGACGTCGGCCTGGACGTCATCCTGGACACGATCATTCAGCTCAAGGCCGATGGGCTGGTATTCGAGGCCGCCAATCACCGCCACGCACATGAATGGCAGGTGCTGGCCGACGCGAAGATTCCCGAGCAGAAGGTCCTCATCCCGGGTGTCATCGACACCTCCAGCGTCTACGTCGAACACCCCGAACTCATCGCCCAGCGCATCACCCGCTTCGCCGACATCGTCGGCCGCGAGCGCGTCATCCCCGGAACCGACTGCGGCTTCGCGTCCTTCGCCACCTTCCTCGCCGTCGACGAGAGCCTGGCCTGGGCGAAACTCGAATCCCTCACCGCCGGCGCTCGACTGGCCAGCGATCGACTGTGGTCATGACCAGCACCACCCCGACCCACAGCACGACCGAGCACGACGCGGCGCTGCCGGTGCTCGACCTGCGCGAGTTCGACCCTGGCACTGATCCCGCGGTGCGCAGCCGGTTCCTTGAGCGACTGCGCGAGACCTGCCATGACGTGGGTTTCTTCTACCTGGTGGGGCACGGCATCGGTGACACCCTGTTCCGGGAGGTCGAGGAGGTCACCCGAGCGTTCTTCGCTCTGCCCGAAGCCGATCGAATGGCGATCGCGATGACCCGGTCGCCACACTTCCGTGGCTACACCCCACTGGGTGGTGAACTCACGAACGGTCGGGCCGACCGGCGCGAGGAGATCGACCTCGGCCCGGAACGCCCCACCCCGGCACTGACGGCTGCCGATCCGCCATGGCGGCGACTGCTCGGTCCGAACCAGTGGCCAGTCGCAATACCGCAGTTCCGCGCCACGATGTTCATCTGGCACGAGCAGATGGACACCGTCGGGAACCGCCTGCTGCGTGCCCTCGCGACCAGCCTCGGCCAACCTGACGACCGGTTCGACAGCTGGGTCGACCCAGACCCCGAGGCCACCATCAAAGCCATCCACTACCCTCCGTCCGGACCTGGCGGCGATCATCAAGGCGTTGGCACCCACCGGGACTTCGGGCTGCTCACCTTCGTCCTGCAAGACGCCGTCGGTGGACTGCAGGTGGAGCGCGACGGATGCTTCTTCGACGTCCCGCATCTGCCCGGCGCCCTGGTCGTCAATCTCGGCGAAATGCTGCAGCTCGCCACCCACGGCTACCTCAAGGCCACCGTCCACCGCGTCATCAGCCCACCCGCTGGCGTGCGGCGATTCTCGGTCATCTACTTCTTCAACCCGCGCCTGGACGCCACCCTCACTCCCATCGACCTGCCCGCCGAACTTGCCGCCCAGGCAACGGGCGGACACAGCGCTGACCTGGACAACCCCATCCTCGCCACCTACGGCGAGAACATCCTCAAGGTGCGGCTGCGTGCCCACGCCGACGTCGCGCAACTCCACCACGCAGATTTGCTCGCCGCCGAGAGCTGACCTGATCCACCGGCACACCGCAACCCGCCTTCGTGCTGGCCCGCGCGCCCCACGCGTCTCACGGCTCCCACGCGCGCCCAGTCATCCCCTGAACAGAAAGGCGATCCGCCATGACCGTTGATGCCCCGCCCGCATCGGTGGCAACGCATGTACCGCTACTGACCGAGGCCGAAACCCCGCCCGACCCACCGGTCACGAACCCGCTGCGAGGCAACCCCGGCATCGTCGGCATCCCGCTTACCATTGCTGGCGCGCTCGGACTCGGCCTGGTCGACGCCGGCTACGTGCCCGCCGAGGCCGCCGCCGCCGGCATCCCGACCATCCTCGCCGCAACCTCGATCGGGCTGCTGCTGGCTACCGTCTGGGCCGCCGCGCTCGGGCAAAATGCCTCGGCTAGCCTGTTCGCCGTTTTTTTCGGCTTCTACGCCAGCTACGCCGCACTCGCCCTCGGACTCGGGCACAACTGGTACGGCATCCCCGATGCCCAGATCGTGCACACGCAAGCCATCTGGCTGATCTGCTGGCTGGTCACCATTGCCATGCTCACTCTGGTCACCATACGGCTACCTTGGAGCTTCACCCTGCTCCTCGGCTTGGTCGACGTCGCCCTCGTCCTGCTGCTCGTCGGCACCCTGGAGGCCAACACCACCTTCATCCATCTCGGCGGGTACGTGGTCTTCGCCTTCGTTGCCGTCGCCGTCTACCTGTACGTCGATCTTATGTGGAGCGAGACCGGTGGCCGTGGACTTCCTCTCGGTAAGCCTCTCGTATCTTGACTCGGTCGCTGTAACAAAGTTGCATCGCAGCGTGTATTCATGATACAAGAGTTACACAGACGTTCTGGTTGACCGGCTCCTCGGAGGCTCACGTTGCTGACCGATTCCCTTGACCTCACGACCTGGCAGGCCAGGGGCGTTCTTCTCATGGACGGCTTCCTTGGCCCGGAGTGCCTGCGGGAGGTGCGACGCTGGATCGATGAGATCGAGGCCCTGCCGGGCAGCGAGGACGGTCTGCTGCAGTACGACGAGACCACCGGGGACGGGTTCTCGGTGCGGTGCCGCACCGAGAACATCGTGCCCTTCCATGACGGCATGCGTGCCCTGCTCACCCGGGGCACGCTGCTCGACATTGCCAGCATGTTGCTCGGCGAGCCCGCCGTCCTCTACAAAGAAAAGATCAACTATAAGGAACCCGGCGGCGCCGGGTTCGCCCCACACCAGGACGCGCCCGCCTACCCCTTTGTCCGGTCCACCATCACCTGCATGATCGCTATCGACGATTCCACCACCGACAATGGCTGCCTGGACGTCGTCGAAGGCATGCACCACGAGCCGCTCCCCACCGACGATGTCGGCTGCATCCCCGCCAGTCTCGCCGAGACCCTCCTCTGGAAACCCGTCCCAGTCCGCGCTGGGTCGTTGCTCTGGTTCAACTGGTACGTCCCGCACCGCTCCGGAGTCAACACCTCACCACATCGTCGCCGGGCCATCTACCTCACCTACAACGCAGCCTCCGACGGTGACCACCGCCACCACTACTACCAGGAAAAGCAGCACCGCCTAGCCGCCGGCACCGACCGAATCAGCCTCATCGGCCACTTCACCGGCGACAGCCACGTCAGCGCCCGGGGCACCGAGGAATCTGCATGAATACCGACCGGCTCCTCCACGGCACCTTCACTGGCGCGGACGAGTTCTGCGATGAACTGTTCGCCTACCTCACCGCCGTTGGCCAAAGTCAATACGACGAAACCGTCACCCAACTCGAACACGCCCGGCAAACCGCCGCCCTCGCCGAAGCCGACGGCTATGACCAGGCCGCGCAGGTCGCCGCGCTGCTGCACGATATCGGCCATCTCCTCCTCGACGAACACGACGCGCACCACGACTTCCTCGCCGAAGACCTCCATCACGAAATCGTCGGAGCACGCTACCTGACCCGCTGGTTCGGCCCCGATCTCGGCACTCCGGTCGCGCTGCACGTCAAAGCCAAGCGCTATCTCGTGGCCACCGACCCCGCCTACGCCAACAGCCTGTCCGCAGCCTCCACCCGAAGCCTACGCATCCAAGGCGGCCCGATGACTGGCAAAGAAGTCGATGACTTCCTTCGCCTGCCACATGCCGACCTCGCCCTCGCGTTGCGTCGGTGGGACGACAATGCCAAGCGAGCCGACGTCGCGGTACCGGAACTTGGCCATTGGCGTCCGGCTGTCTGCCGGCTGGTCAATGAGGCTTCCGCAGTGGTTTGACAGGCGGGTATGGCCCCTGACCGCCCGTCATCCGTGAAGGCGAGGAACGCGTACTGTTCTGTGCGGGTCACGCAGGTGCCGCCACCGTCGGCGGCCAGTTCAACGGTGACGAGCGACACCCAGTGGCGGCGACCGTCAAGAACGACCGTGTAGGTGAACACGATGCGTTCGTCGGCAACGACATCGAGAAACTGGGCGTGGTACTCGATCTGTTCCGGAACGCCGGTGGGGGCGAACGTGCCCCGGGCGATCTCGTGCCCGCCGACGCGGAAGTCCAGCTCGTGATGGGCCGTCCCCGGCTCGCTGGGTAGATGGAACCAGCGCT
>NZ_CDWWEW010000292.1:0-6559 GCF_977966315.1 Frankia sp. CeRuru1 | reverse complement strand
GGTGGGGCCCGCTCCTCCTCCCGGTATAGGTGGCCGCCTTCCACCCGCCCGGCGATCCGCAGGGAGAACCCGTCAGCGTCACGAATCCTCCCTGGCCTCCGGATGCCGGCCGGCACATCCGCCGGTAAGGACATGACACACTGCGCACCAGATCTGCTGCAGAATGCAGCCGTTTCTTCATGCATGCAGATGACGGCCATGACAGGGCATCGCTTGACAGGAGGACAAGGCGATGGATTCTCAGAGACAAGCACGGTCACAGTTCGTGACGTATCTTCGAGGCTTGATCGCAGATCGACAGAACGATCACAGTAAGTTGCACCGGAAGACGGGGATCCCGCGCCAAGTAATCGGCAACGCGGCGAACGGCCACCAGCTACCGTCACCCAGAGTCGTCGCAGACCTCAACCGGGAGCTGAAGTCCGACGGCGAACTGATCCGCCTGTGGAAGGAAGCGAAGCTCGAAAAGACAGCAGAAGATCTTGAATACGCCCTGCCGGGACCCGCAGGGTCGACCCGGGAGGCCTTGACAATAGCCGATCATCCTTACCTGGCCGCGCGACTCGCCGCCTACGAAGTTCGAGGACTGGTCGCGCTCGGAGACGAAGCCGGCGCACGAAAAGCGCTCGCGCTCATGCATGACCACGTCGTGGCCAGTCCCCCGCTACCCGGAGCATCACCGTTCGGACCCGCCCACGCCGACCAGTCGACAGCGCGGGCTCTCGCCCTTCTCCGGCATGGCGAGGCGGCCAAGGCGATGGCGCGCGCAGCGGTCGACGCCTACCAACGAACCGGTGGTGGATTCGAAGACCTCGGGAACGCCATGCTCAACCTCTCCCTGGCGCTGCTACTTCGATCCAAACCCGAGCCGGAGGAGGCTGCTCGGCACGCATCGGAAGTGGTCTCGATGTTGAACGCCACCCCGACCTACAGTGTCACAGCCAAGGCCGGAGATATCAGCAAGCATCTTGATCCGTTCGCTGAACTACCCCCAGCCAAAGATCTACGCGAGCGGCTCGGCACCCGCCCACGGCTCGCCCTCACCCAGTGACCGCACCCGAGATCCCCATCGTTGTCACGGAACGGCTCATCCTTCGCGACTGGTTCGACGCCGACATCGACCCGTACGCGGCGATGAACGCCGACCCCGAGACCATGCGCTATCTCGATGGTCCGTGCGGGCGGGAGGGGACAGTCCGACTGATCGAACGGGCCCGGGCGCTATGGGCGCGACGCGGACATGGCATGTGGGCCATGACCGACCGCTATACCAACGAGTTCAGCGGGATACCCGCCCAGCGCGTACCCCGCGATTCGGTCCAGTGATGCCTTCGATACCCTGTGCGCCGCGTTGTCGGGGGGTGACGCCCATTCCCCGATGCTGTCTCAACGGGGGTCGGTCATGTCGTACTACGACGATCAAAGGCACCACAGCTACCACGACGGCAGAAGCCAGGGCTACCAGCAGCCTCACCCGGGCGGAGATGGGCCGACCCGCGGCTACGGACCCCCGATGCCGCCACCGCGGCAGGGTCGCGACTGGAAGAAGATCGGCATTATCGGCGGTGTCGCCGTGGTCGCGCTTCTTATCGTCGCCGCGATCGCGAGCCCCAGCTCCACGACCGCCACCCCGACGGCCGCGACCACCGCCGTCCCGGCGGCGACGACAACGGCCATTACGGTCCCCGGCACGGAAGGGGGTATCCCTACCACTGCCGCGCCTGCCGCAACCCAGCCGACGGTCCCCGCGGTGAAGGCGGTCCCTAGTGTTGTCGGCATGAACCTGCAAAGCGCGCAGGAGCTTCTTTTCCCGCCCTTGCGGTCGACTTCAATCGACGCGACTGGACGGGGACGCCTTCAGGTCATCGACTCGCATTGGAAGGTGGTACGGCAGGAGCCGGCAGCGGGCACCGTGGTGCCGTACTTGACCGACATCAAACTGTACGTGGTCAAAATCGACGGCTCACTGACTTAAGGCCGGCCGCACCGGTGGTACGCCCCTACTCACCGAGGAACGCTGACAGCGCATACGTCCCATGGCAGTCGAGGTTGCCGCGAGCCCGGTCGTACCCCCTTCGTCGTCCGCGGGTCGGTCCAGCCGGCGGCCGGTCGCCGTGGCGAACAGCGGCCCGGTGGTGCGGCCGGCAAGGTAGGTGTCGAGGGCATGCCCGGTCGCCGGAGCGAGCACGATGACCGCGGCCTTCGCGCCCTTGCCGACCATGCGGATGTGTCGGCGGCCACGGAACTCAATGGCCCTTGACAGTTGTGGGATGGTGCATGGATGGGGGATCTTGCGGAGCGTCCGTATGACGATCGTGACGATCGATTCGTGTGGAACCCGGATGACGTCGAGGTCTACGGTCCCAACGGCCTGCCGCGGCGTCCGAGCGATCCCATTCCGCCACGGCCGGAGAACCGGAGGTACGCCCCGGTGCAGCCGGGGGAGGTGATCCTCCGGCGTCTTTCTGACGGCGCTATCAGGGCTTACACGTCGGTTCACACGGAGGAGTTCGTCGCCTGTTTCATCCCTGTGATCTTGCATCCGGGTGATCACGAGTACGTGGCGTATGACCGGCGGCTTCCGCCCGAAGCCGTGGCGGAAGCGTTGCCGGAGCGCAGGTCATGGCGGTACCGATTGCCGGGTTCGCGGTGGGCTTGGGGCGGGCGCTGAACCAGCTCAGGCATTGGTGCCTGGTGGGGGCGCCGTCGAGCCGGTGGCGTTCGGGTGCCAGACCCTGACCAGGTCGGCGGTGGGGCAGTGCTCGAAGTAGCCCTGATCGTCATTGACGAAGAACGAGTCCCCGATGCCGAGGTCGAGGACTCCCCAGCCGATGACCGGCTCGTGCCAGGTGATTCCGTCGGCGTGGTGGAACTCGCCCATCCAGCCACCGCCAGGGATGGCGGTAACGATGTGGTCGTCAACGTCGGACGGTATGTCTGGCCGATTCCGGCCGATCGCGGTGACCATCTCGTCGAGGATCTCGTTGGTCCACTTCGTCTGGACCAGGCCTGACTGCGCGATCCGGATCAGAAGGTTGCGCAACGTGTTCGGATAGAGCACGTTGGCGTCGTACACCACCGTGAAGGTCATCGTTCAGTACAGCTCTAGTTCCTGGGTCAGCTCGGTCAGGTTGTCGGCCTCGCGTCGCCGCGCCAGGTCGTCGCGGCTTCTGTACTCGTGGAGGTCGCGAAACTTGATCCGCCGGTGGGTGCCGATCAGATCGGGGTCCGGCCGCCCGGTCGCCCGGTCGCGCCGTCAACCTGGCCGGGCATCTCTGCCACCTCCATCAACATTCACGGTTCCCAACTGCATCATCCGAAACAAACGCAACATCTGCAAGCCTTGTGCGCGGGCCGACATCGGCCGCGCCGCGCGGGCTGGACGTCGAGTGCCCGGGCAGCGCCGCGCCCGCCGCCCTGGACAGCCGTCCGGTCGTCGGGGCGAGACATCCGAGTACACGGCTCGTTGACGTGCTCGGCGTGTACATGGCGTCCCGATCTACCCTCGTCGATGTCCTGCGGCAGCCCGGCACACTGGTGCTACTGTTCCGCGACCTCCGCCCCCGCAGTGAGAGGTCGCGTCGCGGACGCGGTGACTACCAACGTTCGCGAGTTCGGGTCCTCATGATCGCGCGGCGGTCGAATTTGGGGGAGCCAGTCACGGTCCAGGGACCGCAGACCGTGCTCAGGTCTCCCAAATTCGCCGGCAGGGGGGCGATCAGATGGAAGTCGACATTGATCGGTGCGGAGATCGGTGCGGAGATCGGTGCGGGGGCCGGTGCGGGGGCCGGTGCGGACGCTAACGGCACGTGGACGATCGCGGCCTGAGTGTGCGTGCCAGCTCGTGCGGATGGGCGCGGTGCGGGTAAGGAGTACGGGTAGGTAGGGACTGCATACCGCTGACGGACGGGATACCGCTGACGGACGGGATACCGCTCACGGACGGGGAGGCGAGAGATGGCGCAGGTGGGAGAACGGGAGGCGCGCAGGGTCGCCGAGGCGGCCCGGGAGGCCGAGTGGCGGCTTCCCTCGTTTGGCAAGGAGCTTTTCCTCGGTCATCTCCGGCTCGATCTGATCTCCCCGCACCCGCGGCCGAAGGAGGGCGACCGGCAGCGGGGGGAGGCGTTCCTGGCCCAGCTCGAGTCGTTCCTGCGGGAGACGGTGGACCCGTTGCAGATCGAGCGGGACGGGCGGCTACCTGGGCAGGTGATCGACGGGCTGCGGCGGATAGGCGCCCTCGGCATGAAGATCCCCGAGGAGTACGGCGGACTCGGGTTGACCACCGTTTACTACAACCGGGCGCTTGAACTGTCCAGCTCGTGGCATGCGAGCCTGCCCACGCTGCTCTCGGCGCACCAGTCGATCGGCGTGGCCGAGCCGGTCCTGGGGTTCGGTACCGAGGAGCAGAAGCGGACGTATCTACCGAAGGTGGCCCGCGAGGAGATCAGCGCGTTCCTGCTGACCGAGCCCGACGTGGGCAGCGACCCGGCCCGGATGAGCAGCCAGGCGGTGCCGGTCGAGGGTGGCGCCGCCTACGAGCTGAGCGGCCGCAAGCTGTGGACCACCAACGGTGTGATCGCCGATCGGCTGGTGGTCATGGCGGTCGTCCCGCGCTCGGCCGGTCATCGCGGTGGCATCACGTGTTTCATCGTCGATGCCCACGCACCCGGCGTGAAGGTGGAGCACCGCAACGAGTTCATGGGTCTGCGCGGCATCGAGAACGGGGTGACCAGCTTCGAGCGGGTCCGGGTCCCGGCCGCGGACCGCCTCGGGCGGGAAGGCGAGGGGCTCAAGATTGCCCTGACGACGCTGAACACCGGTCGCCTCGCCCTGCCGGCGACCTGTGTGGGCGGCGCCAAGTACGCGCTGCGCATCGCCCGGGAATGGTCGCGGGACCGCGTCCAGTGGGGTCGGCCCATCGGCCAGCACGACGCCATCGCCCAGAAGATCGCGTTCACGGCCGCCACCACGTTCGGGCTGGAGGCGATGCTGGAACTGTCCGGCCTGATGGCCGATGAGGGACGCGGGGACATCCGGATCGAGGCTGCCCTGGCCAAGCTGTATGCCAGCGAGATGGCCTGGCTGATCGCCGACGAGCTGGTCCAGATCCGCGGCGGCCGCGGGTACGAGACCGCCCAGTCCCTGGCCAACCGGGGGGAACGACCGGTACCGGCCGAGCAGATGCTACGCGACCTGCGCATCAACCGGATCTTCGAAGGCTCTACCGAGATCATGCGGTTGCTCATCGCGCGGGAGGCCGTGGACACCCACCTCGCGGTGGCCGGTGACATCATTTCCCCGGACGCGTCGGTCGCGGCGAAGGCCCGCGGCGCCGGACGGGCGGCCGCCTTCTACGGCCGCTGGCTGCCCGGCCTCGCCGTCGGCAGCGGGACGTCGCCGCGATCGTTCCTCGAATTCGGTCGGCTCGGCACGCACCTGCGTTTCGTGGAGCGCTCGGCGCGCAAGCTCGCCCGGTCGACCTTCTACGGGATGGCTCGCTGGCAGGGCGGACTGGAGAAGAAGCAGGCGTTCCTCGGGCGTCTCGTCGACATCGGCGCCGAACTGTTCGCTATCAGCGCGGCGGTCGTGCGGGCCCGGATGCTCGATGAGGAGGGCGAGCCGACTGCGATCGACCTGGCCGACCTGTTCTGCCGGCAGGCGCGACGCCGGGTCGAGGCGTCCTTCGCGGCGCTGTGGCGCAACGACGACGCCCGCAACTACACGGCGGCGCAGGAGGTGCTCGGGGGCCGCTTCAGCTGGGCCGAGTCCGGCGTGATGGACCCGAGCGGCGAAGGGCCGTTCCTCGCCGCGGAGCGGCAGCAAGCGGTCCCGACTCGACCGGCCGTCGACCTGCTCGCCACGGGCTGACCACGCGCGTGCCTCGTGTGATCATGCCGGCTGGTGTCAAGGCCTCCCGAAAAGTGAGCTGGCCGCCTTCGCTCACACGGCTGGTCTGGAGGTGACAGTCTGCCATTTTCCGCCAGGAACATCGAAATGGAACAGTATCGAGCACCGACTGTTCTCCCGGATCAGTGTCAACTGGGGTGGGCGCCCGCTGACCAGCCACGACGTTGTCGTCAACACGATCGGCGCGACCACCACCCGCACCGGGCTGACCGCCCACGAGCTGGCTGCACCACCCCACACTCACCGGCCTGGAAGGCCCGGCCTTCACCGCCCTGCTGGCCAGAGTCGAGCAGTACCTGCTCGATCACCCGCCGGTCAGCCTGCACCACAAACATGCCCGGTACCGCGTCCTGCGCCGCGGTCCCCTGTCGCTGTCTGACCGGCTGCTGGTCACCGTGATCCACACCAACCTGATCGACAAGGGCAACATCAAATTCTGAGGTTATTTTCCGGCAGATCCCTGGGGTCCCCTACCAAGCTGGCACGCTCGCAGACCCGCGGGTCCGGCCCCCGTCGCTGCGCGAGAAGCAGGCGTGAAACGAAGTTTCGATATGTCCTTGATAGGAAATGTCCATCCACCGTTCATTGGAACGTTGTTCCGTGCGGCTAGGTTCGTGAACGTGACGATCAGGCCCAGTGAGACCGGCGTGGC
>NZ_CDWWEW010000291.1:0-6571 GCF_977966315.1 Frankia sp. CeRuru1 | reverse complement strand
CTCGACGAGTAGCCGACGAAAGGCGGTATAGGATTCCGGCGCACCGGCTTGCCGGCACAGTTGCATTGCGCTGTGCACGACCAGCCGATCGTACTGTCGACCGGCACTGTCCCGGGTCTTAAGTGCCCACTCGTGGCATAGCTCGGTAGGTGCTCCCGAGGCGGGGTCGAGGAGAAAATGGTCAGGGGCGACAGCGTCCTCGGGTAGATGCAGTGGCCAGTCTGCGACCGGACGCTCCCGGCACCAGGACAGAAGATCAGGCAGGCTACGCGGTGGCTCGGCGCCGCGTAGAAGGCAGCGCAGGACGGTGCGGTCCAAGGCTCGCTGAGCTTCGGCCGGGTAAGGGAGGACGAATGACTCCAGACTGTCGAGATCGGCGAGGTCGATCACGGCGGTGGCGATGGTCCGCAGCAGCGTGATGCCGCTATGGGCGGCCCACTCCTCTGGGGCAAGCGGTGGCAGCGTGGGGGACATAGGGACCTCGTCTTCTAGTCGGCCGCGGCGCTGGTGAGATGCTGCTGCCCAGGCCGACACCAGCCGAGCGCCTCGCAGTCATCGCAATGCCGTCCCGGCTTTGGCATGTAGACGGTGTCCTGGTTCCAGGAGTGCGCCAGATCGGCGATGACCGTTCTAGCTTCGGCGACGGTGGCGTCCAGTCCGGGGTCGACCTCTTCAAGGCCGCAGTCGTCGGGGTAGAGGAGTTCCAACTCGATCCGGGAGCGGCTCAGGTCGCCGCCGAGCGCCCCAGACGCGACCAGCAGGACAGCGAGTGCGAGTTGGGGATACTGCTGTAGCAGCGGGCGCCCCTCCCATAGGTAGCTCGTGGTCGTCTTGGTCTCCCGCCAGATCCAGCCGCCCGCGCGGGTGTACAGCAGATCTGGAGTGGCGACCAGCAGGAGGTCGAGCTCGGGGTCGTAGGCGGTAACTTGCCGTTGGACAAGGACCTTCTCGCTCTCCGCAAGTCCATCGAGTGGGCACAGCGCGGCGTGTTGAGCGAGCATGCGGGCGCCGAGGCGGGCCTCATCGCCGACAATAGAAAGCGCACCAGCCGACCACTGGCTGGGGTCGTCAGGTCCTGGGAGTCCGCGGCAGCCAGCCGCCGGGCGAGCTTCGTGCCGCGTGTTCAGCCAGGCATCGACCGCTCGGCCGCGGCGGATGGCGTCGTTCTCCTGCTGGTCGCCTCGGAGCTTCAACTGCCGGGTGAGGTGGTAACGCGCTGGGCATGCCGCGTAGGCGCGCAGGTCAGAGACGGAGAGGCTACGACGGGGTCGCCGGGCGGCGTCGATCCCCAGGATTCCGGGACTTTGGTGCACCGCGGTGCAGCCGACCAGCGCCTTGCACTTGACGCAGTCGGAGCCGGGAGCGAGGTCGGAGCCCTCGACCGTCCTGGCCAGGGCCGCCGCCGCCTCGGCAGAGTAGCGGCGAGCGACTTCCTCGCAGTCCCAGTCAAGAAGTTGGACGGTGCTGCCGTCCGTGCAGCCGAACGAGACGATGCGTACCTGCTGAGGGCGGGTGTAGTGCGCTGGCGAGAGATCGGCTAGCGGTGTGTGGCGCCGGTTGAATGCGTCGTTGGCACAAGGTTCGCCGAAGGCCGCCACGTACGCGGCGGCAGCTAACTCTGCGTCCCCGGGGCGCGTCGCGGCGGTGCCCGGCCTCAGCAGCCAGATCTCCCGGATGGCGCCGTCCAGTGACGCGTAGCGGCGTCCCCAACAGGTCTGTTCGTAGTACGTGGCGCCCCGGTGGTCGGCAGACGGCAGTTCGCGCCGCGCCACCCACACATGTTCGACAGGGTGGGTACGCTGCCGGCCCACCGCCTCCTGCGACGCCTGATCGGCCTGCCGTGCAGCCAGGTATCGCGCGGTCATGGCCGCAGTCCAGGTCACGAGACCGTCATGAGCAGGCCGTTCGCGGTTGCGGGGGCGCTGGTATTCGACCATGTCGAGGGCTGTCATTAGCGCCCCGAGCGCGAAGGTTTGCAGGGGATCCTTGGTGCTCTGGCTGGCAGACCTCGCGACGACGCCGGGGCGCGATCTAACCGCGCCCGCGGCGGGACAGTTCCGGGGATCGTCGCGAGCAGCCCACGTGCCTGTACGCACGAAGGAACGGTTGCCGACGATCCCCGAGGGTGGCAGCCAGTCAGCCATCAGGTCGCCGCTCCGATCCATGGGTTGCGTCAGGGCGTCTACGACACCGGCCTACGAGGCCGGTGGGGACACGAACAGAGAACCAGATACTGTGTACTCAGTCAACACGCGATCCGTTGATCGCTGGGAGCAGCTATGGTGTCGCCCACCGCGGCACCGGTGAGCAGGGGCTGTGGCTGGACGAGGCTGGAGACCGACCGGAGAGGCCCGCATGGACAGTGGTGAGTTGATAGGAGGCCGCTACCGGCTGCGGGAGGTTCTGGGCAGCGGCGGCATGGCGCGCGCCTGGCGCGCCGAGGATGAAGAGCTGGGTCGCCCGGTCGTGATCAAGACTCCGCGTTTCGACTTCAACGCCGACGGCGGCTACGACACGGAGGACATACTACGCGACCGTAGTGAACGAATGGGCCGCTTCCGTCGGGAGGCCCGACTCCTCGCTCAGGTGCGGCATCAAGGTATTCCCGAGGCCTACGGGCACGGTGAGCACCATGGTCAGCCTTACCTTGCCATGCAGTTCATCGACGGGCAGACCCTCCATGACTTCCTCAACGAGCATTGGCCCTTGCCAATCGGAGCGGCGGTAGCGATCGCAGCGCAGGCGACAGAAGCACTTGGCGCCGCGCACGAGCTGCAGATCGTGCACCGCGACCTCAAGCCGCACAACATCCTGCTCGCACACGATGGTGGGGTGTTCCTTATCGACTTCGGTATCGCTAAACCACTATGGACGGATGCCACTCGGTATACCAGCGCCGGCGCCTCGATAGGCACCGACGGCTACAAGGCTCCCGAGCAACTGCTAGAGCGTGATATTACTCCCAGGACCGATCTCTATGTCCTGGGCTGCGTGCTCCACAAGCTTTTGACTGGTCGGCCACCCTTTATCAAGGAACCCGGAGATTCTGGCATCGTCGACCAGCACCTTAACCGTGCACCCGCACCACTGTGCGTGTACGGCAATGTCCCCGACGATCTCGACCGGCTGGTCCTCAATTTGTTGGAGAAGGACCCGCGTAACCGGCCCGCCGATACGGCAGCGGTGCTTGAAGCGCTTGCCCCTCACCTGCCCCGGCTCGGAGACCCAGCTCCTGAGCCGATCCTTACCCCCGACCCGACGTTGCCGTTCCGCAAGCCGCGTGCAATCCGGACCTCTGTTGCCTCGTCGGAAGCACGTACGGTCGTGCAGCCGGCGCAGCTTCGGCGTACGCGTACCAGCCGCTTCCTGACCCGGTCGCAGACAGCAGACCTCCTCGTGCGAGCGAAAGAGAAATTGCGCAACGGAGATCCGGAAGCAGCCTGCCAAGACCTCGCCGGGCTCCTGAAAGGAGCATTGAAATCCCTCGGCACCCCGGACGACCTGGTCGACCAGGTTCGCCTCGCCTACGCGGACAGTCTTCGCATCGCCGGCGACTGCCAAAAAGCAGCTGAACTTTACTCCGAGATTATTGACGATCACAATCAGGTGCCAAATCTGGACGGCGAGAAGACCACTCTGATCCTGTGCTCAAGACTCGGAGCGGCCGAGAGCCTCGCCGCCCTAGGGCAGTTGGAGGACGGAGGGCTGGCCGTTCTGCGCGCCATCGTCCCACTCGTGACGCGGCTTCCACAGCACCTCGGTATCGAGGTGTCCAAGCGGTGTAAGGATCTCGGCCTTCAGCTAGTTGAACTCGGCTACGACACTGCTGCGGCCCGCCGCCTCCTGGAAGAATTGCCGACATTCAAGAGCGGCGCCTGATTCGCACCACACCCCAGTTCGCCTCTTTCGATTATCGGAGGCTTCCCGCCAGCAGGAACTCACTCAGGCCGCGTACCAGATTCGACCCGATGCCCTCGGTCTCACGGAGCGACTCTGCGAACCTTGCGAGTAGCCGCGCGGCGTCGCCGTAGCGTCGCTGCTCTTCCAGCGGGAGGCTCAGCACCTGGAGTCTGCGAACATCAACCCGGGCGGACGCCGACGAATGAGTACCCGCACGCCGCATGTTAGATGGTGCTCGCAGACATCCCGCCAAAAACCAAGAATCAACCAGCGAAGAGTCCGGTCGCAGTATGTGAATCTTCGAGCCAACCGCAATTGGCGATTGCGACGCAACCCAGGCCGAAAATGCCCGCGAGACCGCAACGACCACCACATCGCCGGCCGCGGTGATCGTTAGTTCACCTGCCTGTTCGGCGGCTGCGGCCTCCTCGCCCGGTAGCCAGCCAGAGGGACGTCCTCCAAGCAGCACATCCTGCACCGTAAGTACGGGCACCGCTCCCGGCGGTGCCTTTCCCGCACGCACCGATGCCTCCGCAGGGCTTCGCCCGGTGAGCAATTCCAAAGCGCCTGCCCGCACCAAGTCACCAACGAGCGCGAGAGGTTGCCCGGCGCCGCTCTCGGGCGCGGACTCCACCTTTGCCAGCGCCCCAGACAACTCGCGTAGGTCGTCGAGCAGCGCGACCAGACGGCTCCAGGATCTGCGCATCTCCAAGGCCGCCGATTCTGCGGCCGACGGCACCTGCCGTGCCGGCGTCAAATCAACCCGATCGTCGAGGAGGTCTATGACAGGGACGGACACCCAACCATAGCCGTCGCCACGCAACGCACCTAGCACTCGCTCCCGCAATCCGGCCCAGTCCACCGTTTCCCTGCCACCACTGAGCGGCCCCTGATCTGTATCCGCGCCTGAGGTGGCCGCATCCACAAGGAGAAGTTCACTGTTTGCCGTGGCAGGTTCGTTGTCTCCAGGTGCCTGCAGTAGCCACAGATGGAGAGCGAGGCTATACGGCGGCGCGCATCCGGCCGGCAGCGCCACGATCGCGCGGATCACACCGGCCCGCAGCAGAGCAGCTCTGATTTTCCGGCCCGCTGGCCGAGAAGCCACCGCGGGCGGCATCAGGAGTACCGCTATCCCCTCTGGCGCGAGCCGCGCGAGGGCATGCTGGACCCAGGCGAGTTCAGATTCACTGCGTGGCGGAAGGCCGTAGACCCACCGCCGATCGGTAGCAAGCTCTTCATATCCCCAATTCCGCGTGTTGAACGGGGGGTTGGATAGAATGACGTCAACCCGGTCTGCAGGGTACCCGTCAGCGCGCAGCGTGTCACCAACTCGAATACTTGGCGACGCTTTATCCAAACCGCAGGTCTCGGCTGGATTCACCGCCTTGCGAAGTGTCAGCCTTGCGGCGGCGAGAGATGCCAATACCGGATCAATCTCCTGACCCAGCAGCTGGATCTTTCGATTTGCCGCTCCCTGACGTACCGAGTCGCCCCACTGTTCGAATGCGGCCGTCAGCAGCCCGCCAGTACCACACGCAGGATCCAACACGGTATGGATGACGCCAGCGGGACCAGCGACCGTGTTCGCCAACTCTGCCATCAGGCGCGCCAATGGCTCCGGAGTAAAACTGATTTGCCGAGCATTGGCCTGTTGCCAGCGATGCAGTAAATACTCGTATGTCTCTCGCGTCCCGTCTCGCTGGGCGACTTCCTCGATCTGATTGACCACCGTCAATTGATTTGACGTCAGGGTTAGCTTCGCCTCGGCCCGGTCCACGATCCCTGCCAGACGAGCTCCCGCAGTAGCGATCACGGCTCCGGCCGAATCCCGCATGCCGAGCGCTTCCAGATGCGGCCACAGCGTCTCTGGTGGGTTGGCCTCCACGACCTTACCGGTCATCTGGAGCCATAGACGGACTTCCGCCATCGAGAACAGTGGACTACTGTCAGTACCGCCTATGGGATCAGGGAAGGTGGCGTGCCGCCGACGCCAGTTACTCACTGCGGCCCTGCCCACGCCTGCGATGCGGGCAATCTCTGCCAGCGTCACTGGGACAGCGGAGCCCTCTGCGTCAGGCACAGCACTCTCCCACCGGTCGGTGACTGACAGCGATCACCGTATCCAGGAATTGGGTGCACTGGCAGCCAACGGGGCGGCGCCTTCGGATGCTTGCCTGGCAGCAGACTTGCATGTTGACAAGGTACACAGGGATCCCGCCTCCTAGGGCTGTCGCCTCGCCTGGCGTAGGAAATCGAAGAGTGCTGTCGCTCATAGCGGAGTGCAGGTGAGGTCGGGTTGTCCGCCCCCGGCGGGATTGTCTGTTCCCATCGGCGCGCGGTCAGTCCCACTGACTGGGCACGCGGCCGAACCGGATGCACCCTCGGCAGTCACCGGCTCTGCCCGCCGACGCCGTGACCTTCCTCGGTGTGATCAAGGCAGCGCAGTGGCTCGGGTTCACCCTCGGCGAGGGGAGGTCGCCGACCTGCTCGATGCCAGCCGCCGCCACCCCACCAGGGCGCTGGAGGAGCGTGCCTTGGCGAAACTCGACAAGATCAACACCAGGATCCGCGACCTGGAGACGAGCCGAACCCCTGTGGCCGATGTGGTTGGGGCCGGCTGCGACAGCCTCACCGACTGCACCTGCCTCACTGCCCTACGTTGAAGTCGCCC
>NZ_CDWWEW010000290.1:0-6615 GCF_977966315.1 Frankia sp. CeRuru1 | reverse complement strand
GGCGTGCGTACGGGCGTCGCACCGATCCGCGGAAGCGGTAGGGGGTCGGGTCCCCGAGCGGCTCGGCGTCGGCGATGAGCCGGGCGATGTCGGGAGCGGGCAGGGTCGCCGCGAAGCGGGCGAACCCGTCCGGGTCGGTGGGCGGATGCTCGCCGAGCATGCCGGCCAGGGTGACGATCCACCGATCGTCCTCCTGCGCGACGGCGCCACCGCCGCGTAGCCCGGGAATCGTCGAGATGATAACCGCGCGTTGGCCGTCGAGGTCGCTCGCGCGTCGCCGGTAGACGCGGGAGGCGTAGCCGAGGTCGACGTCGACCTGCTCCCGCACGGGCACGGGCAGCCCGTGCGCGGCGAGCCAGTCCGCTGCCCGGGAGCCGCGGCCGGTCGCATCGACGACCAGATCCGCCTCGATGACCTCGCCGCCGTCGAGGTGCGCATCCGCAGGGCGTACCCCGTCGGGCCGGGTGCTGCTGTCGGGCCGGGTGCTGGAGCCGTTGACTCGGGCGTCGTCTGGCCGCGGGCCGCCATCGAGGCGTTCGACCCGGACCCCGATGATCCGGCCGGGTTCGCCCGGGCCGCCCGGGCCGGGCCGCGCCACCAGCCCAACGGCGCGCACCCGCTGCAGCAGGCGGACCTGGGAACGAGCGAGTACGGCCTCCCGCAGCACGCCCTCCAGCAGCGGCCGGCTCGCCAGCAGGGAGGTGAGCCCGGTGTCGGTGGGGTACAACCGCCGCCCGCGGACGTACCACCGGGTCTCGACGAGCATGTGGGCGCGGGGCGCACCGTGGCCGGTCACGGTGTCGGTGAACCCGGGGAACAGCTCCTCCAGGCACAACCGGCCTCGTTCGGTGAGGGCGTGCAGGTGGGATCCCTGCGCCACGCCGCGGCGAGTACCCTCGGTGGTGAGGTCATCTCGTTCGATGATCGTCACCCGGTCGAAGAACTCGGCCGTCACCCGGGCCGCGAGGAGTCCGGCCATCCCGGCGCCGAGGACGACGGCGTGCCCG
The DNA here is from genome assembly GCF_977966315.1 of Frankia sp. CeRuru1. Lineage (NCBI taxonomy): Bacteria > Bacillati > Actinomycetota > Actinomycetes > Frankiales > Frankiaceae > Frankia > Frankia sp. CeRuru1. The sequence continues at coordinate 5,608 of NZ_CDWWEW010000290.1, read as the reverse complement.
CGGCTACCGCGGGGCGACAGGGAGTCCTTCAAGGCCGCGGAAGCTGACGTCCGGCTTGCCCTGGTGGCTGTCACTGAGCGGTTCCAGGCAGCTCCAGCTTCTTGACCCGCGTCAGCAGCGTGCGCAGCAGGTGTCACATGAACTCCCTCTTACCCGGTCTCTCGCGCGGTTTTCGCGCGGTTCATGGAGCAGGTGCATGGAGCAGGTTCATGGAGCCAGAGCAGCCATGGGTATTGTCGGCCCGCCGGATCGACTCGTGGGTTAATCTTCCCGGAATCCTGGGCGAGAACATCATAAAAATCCAGGGACTTTGTCGTGGGTACGATAGTCTGTTCCCATCGATCGATGGGATGATGCAATGACCGGCCGCCGATATTGTCAAACTAATTGTGGTGAAATAGAAACGAGTCTGCACAGGTCGACGGGACCGGGCCAGGGGAGATTCCAGTATGGCGACCTCCGACACCATCGAGAACGCGCACAGCTTCGACGTATTCCAGCACTATGAGCGGCTGCAGTGGAAGCTGGTCGACCTGCCGTTGGACGAGATCCGCAGGGATCTCGTCCAGCCCGAGTACATCGCGCTGGTCAAGGGCGCGGTCATGGGCGAGGCCACCTCCATCGCAGCGGTGCACGGCTTTCTCAACGAGTTCATCGACGATTACGACTGCTCTGCCTTCGTGAACATCTGGGGCTACCAGGAGCTCCAGCACCACTACGCCTTCCGGGCGTGGCTGCAGGCGGTGGACGCCCAGATCGACCAGCGCCGGATCGAGGCGTTGCGCGAGCCCTACGTGCCGGGTACCACGCCCAGCGCCACTCTGATCACCAACGTCATCTCGGAGATGACGGTGAACACGGTCTACCGGACGATGTCGGAATGGGTGCGCGAGCCGGTGCTGGCGGACCTCATGCTGCGCGCCAGCCGGGACGAAGCCGGTCATGCCCGGGAGTTCATGTACTTCGCGAAGCGCCGGCTGGAGCGGAATCCGCACGAGCTTGTATCCGTGTTGGAGACGTTCCACTTCTACATGTCGAACAACCGGATCAAGCATCCGGTGGGGGAATTCAAGCACCGCCTGCTCGAAGACCTTCAGGGCCACGAGACCATTGACACCGCGTTCGAGGTGTTCTTGCAGGTTTCCGATCCGGATACGCTGGAACAGCTCCAGATGAAGATCCGCAAGGCGCTCGGCAGTGTTCTCGGCCGGGAGTTCAACCGGAACTCCGACATCCGGCAGGCGCTGGTGGAGGCGATGCCCTGACCGCTTCGGCGGCCGAGTTGTGGGGACCTGAGCACGGTCCAGGGATCGCAGACCGTGCTCAGGTCCCCCAAATTCACCGGCCGCCGCTTCGTAGGACGGGCCACTGCTGCCGTGCTGGTCCTGGCAGGGTCCTACGGGGTGTCCAGGGTCGTCGACCGGCAGGCGTCGACGAAGCGGACCAGTTCGTCGACCTTGTCGGTGCGGACGTCGACCGCCCGGTTGACCACCCGGATGAGGTGCGGGTAAGCGTCGGTGTGATCGTAGCGGGCAGTCTCGGCGATCCGCAGGGCCCAGCGCCAGTAACCCCGAATCGTGTCGGCTAGTGGCATCCGGAAGCGCGCGATAACCTCCCGGATCGGCTCGACGACGGCGTCGCCATGGCGGCGCAGGTACCGTTCCACGATGTCGGCCATGAAGGTGAAGTGCCGGGCCTCGTCCTTGGCGAGCCGGTTCAGCAGATCGGCCAACACCGGATCGCCGACGACCGCCCGCAGCTGCTGGTAGTACAGCTGGGTCGCCTTCTCTTGGACCAGGGCGTAGGCGAACAGCGAGACCGCGTGGTCGTGCGGCAGTTCGAAGTGCTTGCGCCCCTCGGTCGCCAGTTCCCGCCGCAGCTCGTCGGGATCGGCGATGCCGGCGGCGACCTGGTAGCGGAACAGCGCCCGGGCGTGGCTGTCCTCCTCCCGCGCCCAACGCACGGTGAAGTGGTAGAGCTCCCGGTTGTGCACGAAGGTCTCGACGTCGACGTCGGGGTTCAGCGGGAAGGCCCGCTCGTACACGCCGAAGTAGCCGGGCAGGTGGTCCTCGATCAACGTGATGAACCGGACCGCGGAGCGCTGTCCCTCGGTGAGCCGATCGGCGTCGGCGTTCTCCCAGGCGAACGTCGATTCGACGTTGAAGTGGCGGGTGGTGGAGCCCGCCTGGTGGAAGGCGATGACGGCCGCCTCGACCTCGGCGGGAGGAAGCAGCGGCGCCAGAGCCGGGCGTGCGGGGGCTCGCGGCGGTTCGACGCCGCGGGCTTGGCCGAACGCCGGCCGGAGAATGTCGGATGCCGTCATGATGTGGATCCCGTTCCTCGCTCGGCGGCGGTCAGCGTGCCTTGCGGCACACCAGCGCGTAGTGCTTGGTGGTGTAGCCCCAGCCGGCGTTCGCGACCTCCAGATAGCGGCGCAGCGTCGCGGCCGTTCCCGGGCGGATCGCGTCGATCCGCTCCGCGGCCGCGTCGACGTTCACCAGCCAGTCGTCGATGGTGCGCCGGTAGTCGTCGGTGAGATCGTCTAGGCTTGCCAGGGAGAAACCGGCGTCCTCGGCACCGGTGACGAGGTCGGACAGCGGCCGCATGTCCCCCCAGCCGAAGATCGATGCGCGGACGAACTCGGTCCCTTCCCGATGGTCGAACGCCCCCCGGGTGGCCGCGTTGCGAAAGCAGCTTTCCGACACGTACAGCCGTCCGTCGCGGCGCAGTAGCGCCCGGGCCCGCCGGAACACGACATCGAGGTCGGGCATGTGCACGATCGAGCCGAGCATTGTCACTGCGTCGAAACTCCCCGAGGGCAACTCGACCGTCTCGAAGTGGCCCTGGACCGTGGTGACGCGGTCGCTCACGCCGAGTTCGGCGGCTCGCTGCGCGATGTAGGCGTGCTGTCGCCCCGCGGGGGAGACCCCGACGACCTCGGCTTCGTACTCGACCGCCATGAACAGCGTCAGCGAACCCCAGCCGCATCCGACGTCGAGGACGCGACCACCGCGGCGCAGGCCGAGCCGATCGGCGACGAAGTGGAGCTTGGCGATCTGCGCCTGCTCGAGGGTGTCGTGCTCCGTGCGGTAGAGACCCGAGCTGTATTTGCGCAGGGGATCGAGGAACAGGCCGAAGACCTCGGGCGGCAGGTCGTAGTGCTGATTGGTGTCGCTCGTCGTGGGTTCGGTGCCCGTCGTGGGTTCGGTGCCCGTCGTGGGTTCGGTGGCCGTCGTGGGCCCGGCGGCGAGGCCCACCGCCGCCTCCGGTGCGGTGGTGACGGGCGAGTTCATGCGGCCTGCACCTGCAGCGCCGCCTGGACGACGTCGGCGACTTCGGCGACGGTGACCGCCGAGAAGACGTCCTCGTCCTCGAGCTCGACGTCGTACTCGCGTTCTACCCGGGCGATCATCCGGAGCACCTTCACCGAGTCCGCGCCCTCCACGGAGCGCAGATCGGCGTCCGCAGCCAGGTCCTCAACCGGGATGCCGAGCTCACGAGCGACGATGGCGGTGACGGTGGTGACGATTTCCGCATACGACACTGACATTCAGTGCTCCTCTGAGGTGGGGAGGCCGGCGGCGTTGGACCCGGTGGCCGGTGGTCTGGTGAGCGTCGCCGCCAGTGCCTGCGCGACACGGTCGGCCTCGGTCGGATTCAGCATCATCCGGTCCCGGGCGGTGTCCATCGGGGTCGGGCGGTAGGTTGCGCTTGCGGTCGCGAGCAGCGTCCCGGCATCGTCGAGGATCTCGGCCTCGGCGTGCACCAGCCCGTTTGCTCTGCCGCCGTTTACGCCGCCGTTTACGCCGCTGTTCGCTCCGCCGACTGTGCCGCCGACCGGTGCCGCGTCCCCGCGGCCCGGGGTACCATCCGGGACGCCGTGCAGCCGGGCGACGCAGCGGTACTCGGCGCCGACGCTCAGCGGGGCGAGGTAGCGCACCCGCAGCGCGGTGGTGAACGCGGTGAGCCCGACCTGCAGCACGATCAGATTGCCCATCGTCTCATCGACGATCACTCCGATGAGGCCACCGTGCACGACGCCGGGATAGGACTCGTGCCGGCGTTCGAGTCGGAAACGGGTCGAGATGCCGTCGGCGTGGGCGGAGAAGCGTAGTTGCAGCCCGTGCGGATTGTGCGGTGAGCAGCCGAAACACCGATAGTCCGCGAGCACGGACCACGGCACGCTCAGGTAGTCCTCCGGATCGTCGGCTTCCCGCGGGCCGTCAGGGCTCGGCGTCATCAGGTGGCTGTGCATCGGGCTCCCTGGTCGATGGGCGCGGAACGCGCTGGGCGTGCGGAATCGGAGGCGGGGCTTGCGGGTCAGAGCACGCCGCGCCCGACCAGGTCGCGTACCGCCAGCCGTTGGAATTTGCCGCTGGAGGTACGGGGCAGCGCGCCGGGCTCGACCAGACGCACCGTCACCGTGGACAGCCCCAGCGCCGCAGTTGCCGCCATCCGCAGGTCGGTCGCGAGTCGGGCTCGGTCCGCGGGCTCGGTCAGCGCGGTCTCGCCGACCACCGTGACACCGCCGGCAGCCTTCGCTCCGGTGGCGTCCGGGGGGCTGTCGGCGGCGTCTGGCTGGTCGGGGGAGCCGAAGGCGACGACGCGACGTCGGTGCACGCCCGGAAGGTCACGCACCGCCGCTTCGGCGTCCTCGGGGTAGTAGTTCACGCCGCGTATAATGATCATTTCCTTGTCTCGGCCGGTCACGAACAGATCGTCGCCGCGCTGGAAGCCGAGGTCGCCGGTGCGCAGCCAGCCGTCCGCGGTGAAGCCCCCGGTCGTCAGGCCCCCCGCGGTGAGGTAGCCCGAGGTGACCGAACCACCCCGGATCTGGATCTCGCCCACCCGCAGGCTCGGCGCCAGACCGTCGCCGAGCGGATCGGCCAGGACGTCACCGTGCAGGTCGGCGATGCGAATCCGGATGTCGCGGACCGGCCGGCCGACGGCGACCAGCCCCTTGGCGCGCGGATGCTCGCGCGGGACCTCCGTCACGATTCCCTCGGCGGCGAGTCGGTCCCGGTCGACCCAGGTGACCACGGGGGCGCGGCCCAGCGGCGGGAAGGCCACGGCCAGGGTGGCCTCGGCCATCCCGTACACGGGGAACATCGCCGTGGGGGCGAACCCGGCCGGCGCGAAGTGGTCGAGGAAGCGCTCAACGCCGACCGCGGAGACCGGCTCGGCTCCGTTCAGCGCGATGCGCCACCGGCGCATGTCCAGCCCGGGTACCTCGTCCGGGTCGATCGCCCGGACGAGGTCGTCGTAGGCGAAGTTTGGCGCCGGCGAGATCGTGGCGCCGCTGGCGAGAAACGAGCGCAGCCAGCCGGCGGGGTCACGGACGAAGTCCGCCGGGGACCAGACGGTCATCGGGATGCCGGTCATGATCGCGCTGAGGGTCGCGAACAGCCCCATGTCGTGGAACAGCGGCAACCAGATTCCGCCGTGATCGCCCTCACCGAGCCGGATGCCGTCGATGATCGCGCGGATGCCGCACAGCACGGCGCGGTGGCTGAGTACCACGCCCTTCGGGGCCGCGGTGCTGCCGGAGGTGAACTGCACGATTGCGATGTCGTCCGCACCCACCGCACCCACCGCACCCACCGCACCC
>NZ_CDWWEW010000289.1:0-6597 GCF_977966315.1 Frankia sp. CeRuru1 | reverse complement strand
GAACGGCGCTACCTCGCTCTGGCTGCGGCTGGGGCCCGCCGGTCTGCCGGTCGGCGGGCTCGGCGCGGTGCTGCGCGAGGTCTACCTCGACCTCGCGCCGATCGTGCTGGACGCGGGGGAGCTCACCGCCGCGGCCGCCGAGGAGTTCTTCGGCCTCGCCGCCGCCCGCGGCCTGCCCGGTTCGCAGCTCACGGGCAGCCTCGGCGCCGACCCGATCGGTCTGGCCGCGCGGACCGGCCTGCCGGCCGACGGCCCGGTGGGCCTCGCCGAGGCGGTGTCGCTCGCCGGCCGGTGCGTGCGGGAGTTCCCCGGGATCCGCGCCTTCGTCGTCGACGCCCAGCCCTACCACCGCGCGGGTGGCAGTGACGCCGAGGAACTCGGGGCGTCACTGGCCACCGGCGTCGCCTACCTGCGGGAGCTCACCGGGGCCGGCCTGAGCCTTGCCGAGGCGCTCGCCCAGATCGAGTTTCGCTACGCGGTCACCGCCGATCAGTTCTCCTCGATCGCGAAGCTGCGGGCCGCCCGCCGGTTGTGGTCACGGGTCGCCGAGGTGTGCGGCGCCGAGCCGGCCGACCGGGCCCAGCGCCAGCACGCGGTCACCTCGGCGGCGATGATGACCCGCCGGGATCCCTGGGTGAACATGCTGCGCACGACGCTGGCCTGCTTCGGCGCCGGTGTCGGCGGCGCCGACGCGGTCACCGTCCTGCCGTTCGACACGCGCCTCGGCCGGCCCGACGACTTCTCCCGCCGGATCGCCCGCAACACCCAGACCCTCCTGCAGGAGGAGTCGAGCCTGATCCGGGTGACTGACCCGGCCGGCGGCTCCTGGTACGTCGAGTCACTCACCGCCGAGCTCGCCGAGGCGGCCTGGGTCTGGTTCACCGAGATCGAGCGGGCCGGCGGGATCGTCGCCGGCCTGCGGTCCGGGCTCGTCGCCGAGCGGATCGCGGCCACCTGGGCGACGCGCTCCGACGCGATCGCCCACCGGCGGGAACCGATCACCGGGGTGAGCGAGTTCCCGAACCTGGGCGAGAACCTCCCCGAGCGGTCCCCCGTGCCCGCCGTGAGCCCCGTGCCCGCCGTGAGCCCCGCCGGCGCCGGCGGGGAGGCCGCCACGGCGGTGGGCACCGGGCTGCCGGAGCTCACCTACGACCTCACCTTCGAGGAGCTGCGCGCCCGTTCCGACGCGCACCTGGCGGCGACGGGCGGCCGGCCCGTGGTCTTCCTGGCCACCCTGGGCAGCGCGGCGGTCTCGACCGCGCGCGCCACCTTCGCCGCCAACCTGTTCCAGGCGGGCGGGTTCGAGACTCCGACGTCCGGCCCGGGCACGGACCCGGCGTCGATCGCGGCGGCGTTCAGCGCCTCCGGGGCCACCGTGGCCTGCCTGTGCTCGGCCGACAAGGTGTACGCCGAGCACGCCGGACCGGTCGCCGAGGCGCTGCGGGCCGCCGGGGCGAGCCGGGTGTGGCTCGCGGGCCAGGCCGGTGCGCGCGCGCAGACCGATGCCGCCGCGGGCATCGACGGCTACGTGTTCACTGGATGCAATGCCGTCGCCGTGCTGCGGGCGACGCTCGCCGAGGTTGGGGTGGCCTGATGTCCACGGACAGCTCGCAACGTGCCACGATGATCCCGGACTTCTCCGCGGTGGAGCTGGGCACCACGCCGGCCGGGGCGGACACGGCGGAAGGTGAGTGGCGGGCCGCCTTGGAGGCGGCGACCGGTAAGGACGCCGACGCGCTGACCTGGGATACCCCCGAGGGCATCGCGGTGAAGCCGCTCTACACTGCCGCCGACACCGCGGGCCTGGACTTCCTGGGCACCTACCCGGGGATCGCGCCCTTCCTGCGCGGCCCGTACCCGGCGATGTACGTCACCCAGCCGTGGACCATCCGCCAGTATGCCGGGTTCTCCACCGCCGCCGCGTCGAACGCCTTCTACCGGCGCAACCTCGCCGCCGGGCAGAAGGGCCTGTCGGTCGCCTTCGACCTGCCGACCCACCGCGGCTACGACAGCGACCACCCGCGGGTCACCGGCGACGTCGGCATGGCCGGCGTCGCCATCGACTCCATCCTCGACATGCGCCAGCTGTTCGACGGTATCCCGCTGGACAAGATGAGCGTGTCGATGACCATGAACGGCGCCGTGCTGCCGGTGCTGGCGCTCTACATCGTCGCGGCCGAGGAGCAGGGGGTGGCCCCGGGGCAGCTCGCCGGGACCATCCAGAACGACATCCTCAAGGAGTTCATGGTCCGCAACACCTACATCTACCCGCCGCAGCCGTCGATGCAGATCATCTCGGACATCTTCTCGTTCACCTCGCAGCGGATGCCGCGGTTCAACTCGATCTCGATCTCCGGTTACCACATGCAGGAGGCCGGGGCGACGGCCGACCTGGAACTGGCCTACACCCTGGCCGACGGAGTCGAGTACATCCGGGCGGGGCTGGGCGCGGGGCTGGATATCGACGCGTTCGCACCAAGGCTGTCGTTCTTCTGGGCGATCGGCATGAACTTCTTCATGGAGGTCGCCAAGCTGCGCGCGGCCCGGCTGCTGTGGTCGCGGCTGGTCAACCAGTTCACCCCGAAGAGCGCCAAGTCGCTGTCGCTGCGGACCCACTCGCAGACCTCGGGCTGGTCGCTGACTGCCCAGGACGTGTTCAACAACGTGGTGCGCACCTGCGTGGAGGCGATGGCCGCCACCCAGGGGCACACCCAGTCGCTGCACACCAACGCCCTCGACGAGGCGCTGGCCCTGCCGACGGACTTCTCGGCCCGCATTGCCCGCAACACCCAGCTGCTGCTCCAGCAGGAGTCCGGCACCACCCGGGTGATCGACCCGTGGGGCGGCAGCTACTACGTCGAGCGGCTCACCCACGACCTGGCCCGCCGGACCTGGGAGCACATCGACGAGGTCGAGGCCTCGGGCGGCATGGCGCAGGCCATCGACGCCGGGATTCCGAAGATGCGCATCGAGGAGGCCGCCGCCCGCACCCAGGCCCGCATCGACTCCGGCCGCCAGCCGCTGATCGGGGTGAACAAGTACCGCGTCGACGCGGACGAGGCCATCGAGGTGCTCAAGGTCGACAACTCGGCGGTGCGCGCCGAGCAGATCGAGAAGCTGCGCCGGCTGCGCGCCGACCGTGACCCGGCCGCGGTGGAGGCGGCGCTGCACGTCCTGACCGCGGCGGCCGACGCGGCCCGCGATGGGCGCCGCGGTCCCGGGCTGGAGCAGAACCTGCTGGCGCTCGCCGTCGACGCGGCCCGGGCTCAGGCGACGGTCGGGGAGATCTCCGACGCGCTGGAGAAGGTCTACGGGCGTCACGCGGGCCAGATCCGTACCATTTCCGGGGTGTACCGGGACGAGGCGGGACCTGCCGGCAACATCCTCGCCGCCCGCGAGGCCGCCGCCGCCTTCGAACGCGCCGAGGGTCGCCGGCCCCGGATCCTGGTCGCGAAGATGGGCCAGGACGGTCACGACCGCGGCCAGAAGGTGATCGCCACCGCGTTCGCCGACCTCGGCTTCGACGTGGACGTCGGCCCGCTGTTCCAGACCCCGGCCGAGGTCGCCCGGCAGGCCGTCGAGGCCGACGTGCAGATCATCGGGGTGTCATCGCTGGCCGCCGGCCACCTCACCCTGGTGCCCGCGCTGCGCGAGGAGCTTGCCGCGCTCGACCGGCCCGACATCCTCATCGTGGTCGGCGGGGTCATCCCCCCCGGCGACTTCGACGAGCTGCGGGCCGCGGGCGCCGCCGCGATCTTCCCGCCCGGCACGGTCATCGCCGACGCCGCGCTGGACCTGCTCGCGACCCTGTCGGCCCAGCTCGGTCATCCCGCTCATCCCGCTCACCCCGCGGCCTGACCCGCCCCCGAGCGACGGCAGATCCGGCATGGTGACCCGACGACCGATCGATCCGGGCGAGTACGCCGACGGGGTGCTGGCCTCGTCGCGGACCTGGATCGCGCGGGCCATCACCCTCGTCGAGTCCACCAGGCCCGACCACCAGGAGCTCGCGCAGCGGCTGCTGGTGACGTTGCTGCCGCACGCGGGCAAGGCCCGTCGGATCGGCATCACCGGGGTGCCCGGGGTGGGCAAGTCGACGTTCATCGACGCGCTGGGCACCATGCTCACCGGGAAGGGGCACCAGGTGGCGGTGCTCGCCGTCGACCCCTCCTCGACGCGTACCGGCGGCAGCATCCTGGGGGACAAGACCCGGATGGCGGCGTTGTCCACCGATCCGGCGGCGTTCATCCGGCCCTCGCCCACCGCGGGGACGCTCGGTGGCGTCGCCAAGACGACCCGCGAGGCGATGGTCGTCATGGAGGCGGCGGGCTACGACGTCGTCCTGGTCGAGACGGTCGGCGTCGGCCAGTCGGAGACGACCGTCGCCGACATGGTCGACACCTTCCTGTTCCTGACCCTGGCCCGGACAGGGGATCAGCTCCAGGGCATCAAGAAGGGGGTGCTGGAGCTCGCCGACGTCATCGCGGTGAACAAGGCCGACGGGCCGCACGAGCTCGACGCCCGCCGTGCCGCCCGAGAACTCGCCGGCGCGCTGCGGCTGCTGCAGGGCTCCGCCGGTCCCCGGGACTGGAACACCCCGGTGCTGACGTGCAGCGCGGTGGAGCGGACGGGGCTGGACGCCGTCTGGGCGCAGATCGTCCAGCATCAGGACACCCTCGACGCCTCCGGCGAACTCGCCGCCCGCCGCCGCCGCCAGCAGGTCGACTGGATGTGGGCGATGGTCCACGATCGGCTGCTCGCGGGCCTGCGGGCCGATCCGGGGATCCGCGAGATCACTCCGGACCTTGAACGGCGGGTCCGCGACGGCACCCTCACCCCGAGCCTGGCCGCCGACGCCATCCTCGCCGCGCATGACGGCCTGGCCGCCCACGAGGGCCGGGCCGCGGCACCCTCCGACGCCGCGGAAAGCCGCGACGGAAAGCCGCGACGGAAAAGTGTGGAGGGTTAGGAACGGCCCACGGCCGCTGGACTGTGCCTAACCCTCCACAGTTCCGCCCACGGCAGGCCGGTCGGGCCGGGGCTCGGCACCATTCGGCACCGTCCGGCACCATTCGGCAACTCAGGGACCTGCTCACCGGCTCAACGGGAGCCGGAAATATTTTGTCCGCTCCCGGACACAAATATTGCCTGGTCAAACGTCTACGATGATCGTGGTAACGGGAGTGGAAGGATCTCCGGCGGCCGAGCGGAGTACCGTGGCTCCGGTCGCCGTGATGATCGCGTGGGTTTCGGGAGACGCGGTGAGCTATCAGCTGGGTATCGACCTCGGGTCCGCGAACACGATCGTCGGGGTGGCGGACGGAGGCTGGCCCCGCGTGCTCGAACTGAGCGGTCAGCGTCGCCTGCCGTCGGTGATCTACGCTGCCCCGGCCGGTGGCCTGCAGTTCGCGCGCTCGGCGGACCGCCGGTCGCTGGTCGACCCCGAGCGTGCCGCGACCGACCTCCTGCGCCCGCTCGGGGACAGCGGTCCCGTTCTGCTCGGGGGTGCCGCCTACAGCCGGGAGGGGCTGATCGCCCGGTTGGTGTCCTACGTCGTCACGGCCGCCACCGAGCAGCTCGGGTCGGAACCGGACCAGGTCGTCGTGACGTTCCCGACGTTCTGGTCGGCGGCCCGGCGCGAGGTGTTCGCGGACGCCGTGAGCCAGCTCTCCGATGTCACGGTGCCCGTCGCGGCGTTCCCGGCCGCCGACGCGATCGGAACCCTGCTGTCTCACGGCTCCTCGACCCAGACCGTCGAGTTGGTCGGATGGTACGACTTCGGCGCCGGCTTCCTCGACACGGGGATCCTGTCCTTCTCGCCGTTCGGGTTCCAGCTGCTCGGCTTGGCCGCGGGTCTGCGCCACGGCGCCGGCCTCGAGCTCGACGAGCTCCTGGTCGACCGGGTGCTGACCGGCGCGGGTGTCGAGCGTGCGGCGCTCGACCGTTCCGACCCGATGATCCGGACCGCGCTCGGCAGGCTGCGGCGGGAATGCGCGCAGGCGAAGGAGATCCTTTCCGGTGAGGACGAAGTTGACGTTCCGGTCTCCCTTCCCGGAGTCGATACCTTCGTCACGCTGAGCCGGGCGGAGCTGGAGACCCTCATCGGCCCGATTGTCGATGACACGATCATGACCTTTCGCCGGGCGCTCCGCTCGGTGCCGGTGACCTCCGCCGAGCTGTCCCGGATCCTGTTGTCCGGCGGGATCTCCCACCTTCCGCTGGTGGCCCGCCGGCTGCGGGAGACCTTCAGCGGGATCGACCGGATCGACCACGGTTCGGACGCGGATGTGGCGATGGGCGCGGCGCTGCTCGCCGCCGACCTCGCTGATCGGTTCGGCGCCGTCGGTGCCGGGAGTGCACCCGGTGTTCCGGGTATTCCGGGTATTCCGGGTGTTCCCGGTGCGGTCGGTGTTCCGGGAGTGCCCGCGGCCTTCGGTGCCGTCGGGGCGGTGACCGCCGGCGGTTTCGGCGCGTCGGGCGAGGTCGGTGACGCTCAGGAACCCTCTGCTCAGGACCCCTCCGACGTCACCGCGGTGATCCGGCCGCCGGACGCCGCGGTGACGTCGGAGGGGTCCTGAGCAGAGGGTTCCTGAGCGT
>NZ_CDWWEW010000288.1:0-6647 GCF_977966315.1 Frankia sp. CeRuru1 | reverse complement strand
CACCCGACCGCCACCGCCGAGCCGAGGGGGTGAGCCGCCGGCGGCGCCAGCGTGTCGTTGCTTGACGACGGTAGATCATGTTGCAATCCTCCGGCCTCGGAGAGTTGGCATTGCGTGATGGCTCCACGAACTCCTCCAGCCGGTCGACCGACGTCGGCCGATAACCGTCGACGGCTGACCGTGGCAGCCGGCCAGAGGAGATCATTTCGCGATGAACGATCGAAGGACATTCATCCGTGCCGCCACGGTGGCCACGACCCTCGTGCCCTGGTCGCTCGGCTACCTCGGCTCCGCCACCGCGGCGGACGCGGCCACCGCGGCGCCGTCCTCCCCACCTGCGCCCGCCCGACCCGCCGTCGTGGACATTCCATCCCCGACCGGGGCCTCCGGTCTCCTCACCGGCGGCAACACCGCAGGCCTTCTCGCGGGCTACTGGCAGACCTCACCATCCGAGCTCAGTGGGTTCGTCTACCGCGGCGGTACGGTGCACGGCCTGCCGGGGAACAGCCGGCCGGCCGCGGTGAGCGAGGCCGGCGTGGTCGTCGGCGAGAACATCACGCGTTACAGCCGGGAGGCGTTCCGCTGGAAACGTGGCGTCTATCAGTCGCTGGGATTCCTCGGCGGCACCCCCACCCAGAGCGGGCAGTCCAGTACCGCGGTCGACGTCAGCGACACCGGATTCATCGTGGGGACCAGCACCACCAATACGGGCGAGCAGCACGCCTACCGATGGTCAAACGGCACGATGACGGATCTGGGCACACTTGGCGGACCATTGAGTTCCGCCGTGGCCGTCACGGTGCAGGGAAGGGTGGCGGGTAACAGCCTCACCCGGGAGGGCGCCAGCCACGGGTTCCTCTGGTCAGCCGGCACGATGTCGGATCTCGGGACTCTCGGCGGTTCCTCGACCGTCGTCGCCGACGTGAACAACGCCAGGCAGGTCGTGGGGACCAGCGAGACCTCGGACGGCTATTCCCGCGCGTTCCTGTGGGACCGCGGCCGCATGACCGATCTCGGGACCCTCGGCAGTGACCTGCACAGCGAGGCGGTCGCCGTGAACAGTCTCGGTCAGGTGCTGGTGCGCAGCCTCGGATCGTCAGATGGCGGGTTCCTGTGGATCGCGGGCCGCCGCATCCCGATCACCTCACCGCTCGGCCCGCTGGAGCTTCTCGACCTCAATGATCATGGTGTGGTATGCGGGACGGCACCCTCGGGTCAAGGCAGCCACGCGTTCCGCTGGTACCGCGGCCGGCTGACCGATCTGGGCACCCTCGGAGGACCGCTGAGCGCGGGCAACGCCGTCACCCCGAACAACGTCGTGCTCGGTTCCGCGACCACCACGGACTCCCCGTTCCCCCATGCGGCATTCTGGCCGAACACCGGCTCCTGACGTTCTCAGCGGCCCGTCACAATGGCTTCTCGGTGACGAGGGGCTTCTCGGTGACGAGGCCGCCGTCGACGTGCAGCCGGCGGGTCACGGCGACCGTGTCGAGCATGCGCCGATCATGGGTGACGAGCAGCAGGGTGCCCGCATAGCCGGCCAGCGCCTGTTCGAGCTGATCGATCGCCGGAAGGTCGAGGTGGTTGGTGGGTTCGTCGAGCACCAGGCAGTTCACGCCGACCGCCTGCAGCAGCGCGAGCCCCGCCCGGGTGCGTTCTCCCGGCGACAGGGACGCCGCCGGCCGAGTGACCTGATCCGGGCCGAGACCGAACTTCGCGAACAGGGTGCGCACCTCGCCCGCCGGCCAGCTGGTCGCCCGCTCGGCGACGGCCAGCGCCGTGGCCTCACCCCGGAACAGGCCGCGGGCCTGGTCGATCTCGCCGAGCCGCACGCCGGACCCGAGTGCCTGGTGCCCCCGGGCCAGGGGGATGCGGCCGAGCAGCGCACCCAGCATGGTCGTCTTGCCCCCGCCGTTCGGCCCGGTGATCACCACCCGGTCCGCCCACGCGATCGTCAGGTCGACCGGCCCCAGAGTGAAGCCCGATCGGGCCACCACCGCGCCGGTCAACGTCGCGACGACATCGCCCGACCGGGGCGCGGCGGCGATCGACATGCGCAGCTGCCATTCCTTGCGGGGCTCCTCGACCTCCGCCAACCGGTCGAGGCGGGACTCGATGGACCGGACCCTGGCCGCGCTCTTCGTCGCCGCCTCGATCCGGGCTCCCTTGGCGGCCCGGTCACCGTCGGGCATCCGCCGCTTCGCCCGCACCGAACCCCGCACCGCCTGCTCCCGCTGGCGTTGCGCCTGGGCAACGAGATCGGCCCGCTGGCCGGCGTACTCCTCGTACCGCTCCCGGGCCTGACGCCGCGCGACCTCGCGGGCCTGCAGGTACGCCGTCCATCCGCCGGCGAAGAGGGTGAGGCCGTGCCGGTGCGGATCGAGTTCGGCGACGGTGTCGATGGTGCGGTCGAGGAACTCGCGGTCGTGGCTGACGACGACCAGCGCCCCGGGCACGCCTTGGACGAACCGCTCGAGCCGTTCCAGCCCGTCGAAGTCGAGGTCGTTGGTGGGCTCGTCGAGCAGGGTGATGTCGAACCGGGACAGCAGGACGCCGGCCAGCGATCCCCGGGCGGCCTGCCCGCCGGACAACGCCGTCGTCGGGCTGTCGAGCGCGCCCGCGGGCAGACCGAGATCGGCGCACACCTCCTCGGCGCGGGCGTCGAGGTCGGCCGCGCCGATCGCCAGCCACCGCTCCAGGGCGACGCTGTAGCGGTCGTCGACCCCAGACGTGCCAGGAGCCCCAGACGTGCTAGGGACCCCGGACGTGCCCAGGGCCAACGCCTCGGTCGCGGCGTCGAGCTCGGCCTGCGCCGCGGCGACGCCGGTGCGACGGGCAAGGAAGGCCCGCAGGGTCTCCCCGGGGTCGCGGTCGGGTTCCTGGGGGAGCAGGCCGACGTTGGCGGTCGGCGGCGCGAGATCCACCCGGCCCGCGTCGAGCGCCACCTGCCCGGCGAGGGCACGCAACAACGTCGACTTGCCGACGCCGTTGGGCCCCACCACGCCGAGACGGTCGCCGGGCGCGACGGTGAGGGAGACGCCGTCGAGGACGGTCGCCCCACCGCGGGTGACGGTGAGACCGGACGCGACGAGGGTGGCGGACATCTGACCAGTCTGGCGCATGGACGGCGCATCGCGTCCCGCCCCCTGGGGCCGCATCCATCCGGTGGAACCCTACGGTGAGTCCGTACGCTAGGTTCGTACGCTGGGTCCGTGCGGCTGACCGGCGCCGAGGCCCGCATCGTCCGGGCGAGCGAACCCGGACACGCCGCTGCCATCGAACTGCTCATCGCCCGATATGACCAGTGCCAGGCCACCCCGCCCGCCGGGCCGGCGATCATCGTGACGGTGGCCCGCTGGTCAGGGTGGGCCTTCTCGACGTAGCCGGCTGTTAACATCGCCGGCCCTCGATACCGCCGGCCCTCGATACCACCGGCCGTCGACATCGCCGTCAGTGCGGGCCGGTTCCGGTCGTGCCCGGCGCCCGCGGGCGGTCCCAGCCGGGCGGCAGGGTAGCCGGTGTGCGCCAGGACGGGTCCGGCTGGAAGTCGCACCAGGTGCCGTCGAACGGGAACGCCCCTGTCTCGACGAGCCGCAGCAGCCGCTCGCCCTCGGCCCGCACCGCCGCCGCGTCGGTGACCCAGTAGTGCTCGGGAAACGCGAGCCGTTCCGCGAGCTCGTGCTCATCCTTCCACTGCCAGGTCCGGTCCGGGGAGACCCACAGGTCGAGGTCGTGGTCGGTCGTGTCCACCCCGACGAGTCCGTCGTGGCGCCAGGCCACGGCAGGTGCCTCGAGGTTGATGTACCAACGGGCGAACCGCCCCTGCCGGTCCCAGAACCACCACACCGAGTGCGCGCCCGCCGGCGGGATCATCATAAGGATGTTCGGCCCAGGCCAAGCCCTCTCCACCAGCACCGTGGATTGGCGGATCCATTCGGCGAACGGCATGTCGCGCAGGCCGCGACCGTCCGTGCTCAGCTCGACGGCCATCGGGCAGCCGTGCGGGATCCACAGCCGCAGGCCGCGCTCATCGTGGCCGACCACGTGACCCGCGCGGACGAAGACGAGCCGCTTGGTGGTGAACGACCGGTGCACGACCACTTCGCCCGGGACGAATTCTCCTGGAACGAATTCGCCCGGGACGAACGGACCCGCCGGTGCGGCGCCCGAACCGAGCGGTGGCGATGCCTGGGGACCGGCCTGGGGACCAGCCTGGGAACCGGGATCATACGCCACGGGGCTTTCCAGCTTCGTCACCGTCCGACTGTACGGTGCCGTCCTGCCCCGGCGTGCCCCCCACCACAACCCCACGACAGACGGGATGGGACGCTCATGACGGTCGATTCCGCCGTCGATCAACCGCCGGCACCGGCCAGCAACTCCCGGACGACAGGCACCATCGGATACTCCGTCCCCCAGACCCTGAGCAGATCGGCGAGCAGCGCCGAGAGGGTCTCGGCGGCCGACGCCCGATGGCCGGCGCCGAGCTGCAACAGCCCGATCTGCCGTCGCAGCTCGAAGACCTGGGCGTCGTCCGCACCGAACACCCTGATCTCGTCCTCCAGCAGCCCACGAAGCTGTTCGAGCGCCTGGCCGGTCTCACCGATCAGGGCCCGGCAGGTCGCCTCCCGCAGGCGGCAGCGCAGAACCCGCTCGCTGTCCGGAGCGTCCCGGTGGACGAGATCGACGGGAAGCGTGCGGTAGCCGTCCACGGCGCGGCGGAAGTCGCCGCCCTCGAACAGGTGGTCCGCCAGATCGAGACGGAGCGCGAGCACGTCCGCGCTGTCGTGGCCGAGGGCACCACCAGCCCGGTCCACCGCCGCCGCCAGCACACCGGCGGCCTGACTGTAGCGGGAGGCCCGGGCCAACGTCCGAGCCTCGTCCCGGGCACGACGAAGATCGGACCGCCTGATCCCGCCATCGGGCTCCCCGGGCGGCTCAGCAGTGGATCTCCGGGTGGAGGGGGCAGTGTTCGGGGCCGCCCCGCGCGGTACCACCCGGGCCGCGACCGCCGCGTACAGCCGTACCGGGTTGTCCGCGGCGTCGTCGACGGCCCCGGGAAACGGGCCGAGGCCCACCACGGATCCGATCAACGCCGCGTACACCTTCTCCACGCTGCACGGGCGATCCTCCGGCGCCTTGCGCAGCATCGCGGCGACCAGCTCGTCGAGGCCGCCCGGCACGTCGGCGCGCAGCGACCGCACCCGCGCCGGGACCTCCTCGACCTGCTTGTTCATCACCGTGTAGGACGACGAACCGGCGAACAGCCGCTGACCGGTCAACATCTCGAACAGCGTGGCACCCAGCGCGTAGATGTCGGTGGCCGGCGTGCTCAGGCCGGCAAGCACCTGCTCGGGCGCCGTGTAGGCGGGGCTGCCGAGGTGCTGGCCGGTCACCGTGATCTTCGACAGGTTGGTCCGGTCGAGCGCGATGGCGAGCCCGAAGTCCAGCACCTTCACAGTGCCGTCCGGCTCCAGCATCAGGTTCGCCGGTTTGAGGTCGCGGTGCACGAGCGACGCCCGGTGCGCCACCGCAAGCACCGAGGCCACCTAGGGCCTGTTCTGGGTTCAGATCATGATGTTGGTAGGCCGCGTAGCCAGAGGATGGATCCGCGCGGGTGGAGTCCCGCGAGGTAGCTTTCGGGTGTCTTGTCGTAGCGGGTGGCCAACCCCCGCCACTCCTTGATCCTGTTGATGCCGCGTTCCACGGTGTTGCGATCTTTGTAAAGCGTGGTGTCGTGGCTGACCGGCCGGCCTCCCGCCCTGCCTCGCCTGGCCCGGTTGGCCTGCTGGTCGGACTTCTCCGGGATCACCGCCCGGATCTTCCGTCGGCGTAGGTAGGCGCGGTTGGCGCGACAGGAGTAGGCCTTGTCCCCGGCGACCGCGTCCGGCCGGGTCCGAGGGCGGCCGACCCGTCCCCGCACCCTGATCTTCTTCAGGGTAGGGAGGAAGCGTGGGCTGTCCGCGGCCTGGCCCGGGGTGAGCAGGAAGGACAGCGGGCGGCAGCGCCGGTCGGTCGCCAGGTGCACCTTGCTGGTCAGCCCGCCGCGGGAACGCCCCAGCTCGGCGGCGGTCAGCCGAGCCTTGTGGCGTCGGTGTTCCGTACGGCGCTGTGCCTGTTCGGTGTCCTGTGGGTCCTCGGCCGTCCCGGTGACCGGGTCGTTTTGTCCGGTTGCTGAAGCCTCTTTTCCTCGACCAGGGCCTTTTCCAGGTCCCCCAGGAGATCCGGGTCGATCGCCATGCCCGCCGCGTGGTGATGCGCGCGGGCGACGGTGGAGTCCACACTGACCAGACTGAGATCAACCGTGTCGCGCGCCGCTGCCTCGGCGATCATCGCGTCCAGGAGGGTCTGGAAGACCCCGTCGCGCGCCCACATCCGGAACCGGTCGTAGATCGTCGACCAGGAGCCGTACCGTTCCGGCACGTCCCGCCACGGGCTACCGGTCCGGAACCGCCACATCACCGCGTTGACGTAGCTACGCAGGTCAGGGATCGGCCCGGAGGCCCCCAGCGGCAGGTGCGGCTCGATCAGCTCCCACTCGTCATCGGTCAGATCGCCACGCGTCATACCACCGTGCTACCCACCGAAGCACCCGAACACGAAGGACGAACACCCCAACTGTGATCCGGACTTAGAACAGGCCCTAG
>NZ_CDWWEW010000287.1:0-6653 GCF_977966315.1 Frankia sp. CeRuru1 | reverse complement strand
CCCACCCCAGACCATCATCATGATCTCCTCTTCCTTCGTCTCGGCCTCCTACGGCGGGCCGTACCTCTACCTTCGGCCGGCGCGGCTGACGGGACGAGGGCTGTTCGTCCCGGACCGGTGCGACGCCAGGCCCGTGCCGGGCATGCCCTCGGAACCGCCTCCACCCGATCCCGGGGTCCGCGGCGGCGGGCCGCCGCAGAACCTCGCGCCAGGTAGCACCACTGCCTCGCGCCAAGTAGAACCACCGTCTCGCGCCGAGTAGAAAGGACGCTATGCGTCCCCGGGCGGTCACCCGCGAGCAGATCATCGCGGCGGCCGACACGATCGCTCGGCGCGACGGGCTCGACCACCTCACGGTCCGGCCCCTGTGCGCGGAGCTCGGCGTCACGGCCCCCGCGATCTACCGACGCTTCCCCACCAAGGATCTCATCGTCGAGCGCGTCGTCGACGACGCGCTCGGCCGCATCGACCTTCCAGGCCCCGAGACCGGCGACTGGGCCGACCGCCTAGGGCGCTGCTTCACCAGCGCGCATGACGTCGCCGCCGCCTACCCGGGGCTCGCGGCACGCATGGGCCGGCAGATGCCCGGCAGCCCCTCCGCGGTACGCAACGCGAGCTTCCTGCACGACCTGCTCACCGACGCCGGCATCGGACCGGAGGACACGAACAGGATCGTCTACACGATGTTCGTCTACCTCTGGGGACACCTGCTGGCAGCCGAGGCCGTGGCCGAGCTGCTCGGCCCGACCGGCACCCAGGACACCCGGGACCAGTTCCTCTGGGGCCTCGACCACCTGCTCGGTTCCTTCCGTCGGCAGTTCGGCGGTGGAAACGTCGCGGAATAGGCGAGTTGCCGCGGTAGGCGAGTTCCAGGACGGGATGGGCCTGTTCGACCGCCACCGTGGGTGTGTCGGCCGGCGTGTCGGCCGCGACAACGACGCTGTCAATCAGTATTCCAGGCCACCTCCACCGGCTGCCGCGGCCGCGGTTTCCTTTTCCTCTGGCTTTTCGGCGACGACGGCCTCGGTAGTGAGGAACAGCCCGGCGATGGATGCGGCGTTCTGCAGGGCGGAGCGGGTGACCTTGGTCGGGTCGATGATCCCGGCCTCGAGCATGTTGACGTGCTCGCCGGTGGCGGCGTCCAGCCCCCACCCCGGTTGCAGGTTGCGGACCTTCTCGACCACGACGCCGCCTTCCAGGCCGGCATTGATCGCGATCTGCCGGAGCGGCTCGGTCAACGCGCGGCGCACCATCTCGGCCCCGGTCCGCTCGTCCTCGGCCACGTCCAGCCCGTCGAAGACGGCCTCCGAGGCCAGCAGCAGAGCCACCCCACCGCCGGGAACGATGCCCTCCTCAACGGCGGCCTTCGCGTTGCGGACCGCGTCCTCGATGCGGTGCTTACGCTCCTTGAGCTCGACCTCGGTGGCCGCGCCGGCTTTGATGACGGCCACGCCGCCGGCGAGCCTGGCCAGCCGCTCCTGCAGCTTCTCGCGATCGTAGTCGGAGTCCGACTTCTCGATCTCGCTGCGGATCTGGCTGACCCGACCGGCGATCTGGCCCGGGTCGCCGGCGCCCTCGATAATGGTCGTGTCATCCTTGGTGACGATAACCTTGCGGGCCTGGCCAAGCAGGTCGAGGTCGGCGTTCTCCAGCCTGAGACCAACCTCCTCACTGATCACCTGACCGCCCGTCAGGACGGCGATATCGCCGAGCATGGCCTTGCGCCGGTCGCCGAAACCCGGCGCCTTCACGGCCACGGACCGGAACGTACCGCGGATCTTGTTGACGACCAGGGTTGCCAGGGCCTCCCCCTCGACGTCCTCGGCGATAACCAGCAGCGGCTTGCCGGCCTGCATGACCTTCTCCAACAGCGGGAGCATGTCCTTGACCAGCGAAATCTTGATGTTGGCGACCAGGATGTAGGGGTCCTCCAGGACGCACTCCATCCGCTCCTGATCAGTGATGAAGTACGGCGAGATGTAGCCCTTGTCGAAACGCAGACCTTCGGTGAGCTCCAGCTCGAGGCCGAAGGTGTTGCTCTCCTCGACGGTGATGACGCCGTCCCGGCCGACCTTGTCCATCGCCTCGGCGATGATCTGGCCGATCGCGGTGTCCCCGCCGGCCGAGATCGAGGCCGTTGAGGCGATCTGATCCTTGGTTTCCAGATCCCTGGACAGGTCGGCCAGCTCCCCACAGACCCGCTCGACGGCCAGCTCGATGCCACGTTTGAGGGCGATCGGGTTCGCGCCCGCGGCCACGTTCCGCAGGCCCTCGTGGACCAGTGCCTCCGCCAGGACGGTCGCCGTCGTGGTGCCGTCGCCGGCCACCTCGTCGGTCTTCTTGGCGACCTCCTTGACCATCTCGGCGCCGATCTTCTCATACGGATCTTCGAGCTCGATCTCCCTGGCAATGGAGACGCCGTCATTGGTGATGGTGGGAACGCCCCACTTCTTCTCCAGGACGACGTTGCGCCCCTTCGGACCGAGCGTCACCTTCACGGCGCCGGCCAGCTGGTTCATGCCACGTTCCAGCCCACGCCGTGCTTCCTCCTCGTAAGCGATGATCTTTGGCATGATGGTTCCCCTGAAGCAGAACGTGACCGGACCCCGCGAACATCGCAGGCCCATCCTCACGACATGCAATACCTTAATTACAAATCGTCGGTATCGCCTGCTGGCGGGGCAAGCCGACCGGCTGGACAGGCCGGGTCTGCCGGGGTCCCGGCGGAGGGCGCGCTGGCGGGTCCGGGTACCAGGCACTCAGTCAGCTTTGGCCCTCGGGGCCGGTGCTCTGGCCCTCGGGTCCGGTGCTGATCTCGATGTGCTTGGGCTGGCTCCGCTTGGCCTTCGCCAGCCGGATGGTGAGCACTCCGTCGGCCAGGGTGGCGTGCACCGATTCCGGGTCAATGTCACCCGGCACGGCGATGCGGTGCTCGAACCGGCCCACTGGGCGGCTACGGCGGCGCAGTACTCCCGTGCGTTCCCGCTCCTTGATTTCACCGGTGACGAACAGCTCGTTGTCGCGCAGGTCCACGGAGATGTCCTCCCGGCGTACCCCGGGAAGATCGAGATCGATCACGAACGCGTCATCGGTCTCCTCGATGTCGACCGGCTGCACTATGCCACCCAGCAACCGCGCCGGACGGCCCTCGACGCCGCCCATGACGTCGCCGAGCAGATTGCCCATGCGGGTCCAGGCGTCCTCGATCTCCCGGAACGGATCCCATCGTGCCAGCGTTCCCAGGCCTTCTCCGCGTCGTACGGGTAGTGTCATGATCCTCACTCCTTCCGGCCGAGCCGGCCGGCTATCACCTTTGCGTCCAATTGACTATGCCTTGCCTCTACCCCTGCCTCGCCGGCCCGAAAACTGCGGGCCACCGCCGAGGGACACCCGGCTACAGCCGGGTGTAGGGCCAGAACCGGCTTTAGGACCAGAAACCGGCTGTAGGGCCAGGCTGTAGGGCCAGGGCGCTGCCTGGTGCCCGTCCTGCCGGGCTCAGCCCCCCGATCCCTGTCCTGCCCCGGCCCGGCCCCGACCGGTGTGGCTCTGCCAGCTCTCCTGGTGCTCCAGCTCCCCTGGCAATCAGGACCTCCTGGCAATCAAGGCCTTTTCGTGATCTCTTCCTTCGCCTGCCGACAAGCGATACTCCGTAGGCAATGCGTTTTGCTGGGCAAATCCTGGACAGGTTCCCTGCTGTGGGGTCGGTTTATCCGAGTGAAGCCTGCTCACGGCGTGGGCACGCCCGATTCGTCATATGTGTGAGGTTCGCTTCTGGAGGAGCATTCGATGGCGAAGGCAGTCGGCATTGATCTGGGGACGACCAATTCGGTGATCGCCGCCTGGGAGGGTGGCGAGCCGAGGGTCATCCCGAACGCGGAGGGTGCGCGGACGACACCGTCGGTGGTGGCGTTCACCGAGAGCGGTGAACGCCTGATCGGGCAGCTGGCGCGACGGCAGGCGATCCTGAACCCGAAGGGCACGATCTACTCGGCCAAGCGGTTCATCGGCCGCCGCTATGACGAGGTGACCGAGGAGGCCAAAGCGGTCGCCTTCGACGTCGTCCCAGGCCCGGAGGGCACCGCCCGGTTCAAGATCCGGGACAAGCTCTACGCGCCGGAGGAGATCAGCGCGCTGGTGCTGCGCAAGCTGGCCGACGACGCCGGGCGGAACCTGGGCGAGAAGGTCACCGAAGCGGTCATCACGGTGCCGGCCTACTTCAACGACGCGCAGCGCACCGCGACGAAGGACGCCGGCCGGATCGCCGGGCTCTCCGTGCTGCGGATCATCAACGAGCCGACCGCGGCCGCGTTGGCGTACGGGCTGGACAAGAAGGGCCACGAGACCGTCCTGGTCTTCGATCTCGGCGGCGGCACGTTCGACGTGAGCATCCTCGACGTCGGCGACGGGGTGGTCGAGGTCCGGGCCACGGCCGGGGACAGCCACCTGGGCGGGGACGACTTCGACCGCCGGCTGGTCGACTACCTCGCCGACGGGTTCCACCGGGAACAGGGCGTCGACCTGCGCCGGGACCCCCAGGCGCTGCAACGGCTGTTCGAGGCCGCGGAGAAGGCCAAGGTCGAACTGAGCTCGGTCACCCAGACCCAGGTGAACCTGCCGTTCATCACCGCCGACGCCACCGGGCCGCGGCACCTGACCACCACGGTCATGCGCTCCACCTTCGAACAGATCACCGCCGACCTGGTCGAACGGACCATGGGACCGGTCCGCCAGGCGATGGAGGACGCCAAGGTCAGCGCCGACGACCTCGACGAGGTGATCCTCGTCGGCGGCGCCACCCGGATGCCCGCGGTGCAGGCACTGGTCCGGCGGCTGACCGGCGGCAAGGAACCGAACATGAGCGTCAACCCCGACGAGGTCGTCGCACTGGGCGCGGCGATCCAGGCCGGGGTGCTCAAGGGCGAGGTCTCCGACGTGCTCCTGCTCGACGTCACCCCGCTCTCCCTCGGGGTGGAGACCCGCGGCGGCCTGATGACAAAAATCGTCGAACGCAACACCACGATCCCGGTACGACGCTCCGAGGTGTTCTCCACCGCGGAGGACAACCAGCCGGCAGTGGACATCGTGGTACTGCAGGGCGAACGCGAACGCGCCGCCGATAACCGGGTACTCGGCCGCTTCCGCCTGGAAAACATCCGCCCGGCGCCCCGCGGCGAACCGCAGATCGAGGTCACCTTCGACATCGACGCCAACGGCATCCTCAACGTCACCGCCCGCGACAAGGACACCGGAGCCCAGCAGTCGATCACGATCAGTGAAACCTCCAACCTCCCCAAGGAAGAGGTCGAACGGATGATCACCGAGGCGGAGCGTAACCGCACCGCCGACCAGGCGCTACGCGCCGCGATCGACGCCCGCAACGAGCTGGACTCGGTCGCCTACCGCGTCGAACGGCTGCTGGCCGAACTCGGTGACGCCGCCCCGCCACACGAGAAGGCCCGCGCCAACCTACTGGTCACCGACGCCCGCCAGGCCATCAAAGAAGAGGCGCCGGTGGACCGGGCCCGCGCCCTGACCTCGGATCTCCAACAGATCTACCACGGCCTGGCCGCCGCCCGCACCGGCCAGGCCGGCCCCACCGAGGGAACCGGCGGCAGCCCGGCCGACACCGCACCGGGCGGCCCGGGCGGCCCACAGCCACCACCCGGCGGCGGCACCCCCGGCGGCAGCACCCCCGGCGGCGGCACCCCCGGCGGCGGCACCCCCGGCGACGACGACGTGATAGACGCCGAGTTCGACCGGGGCTGAACCCATGCCAACCGAGACCGACCGATGATGGCGAACGACATGCCGCACGAACAGCACCCAGACCGGACCGGCCACGCCGCCGGCCCCCGTACCGACCAGACCACCGACCAGACCACCGACCGGACCGTGGACCGGAGTAGCGCAGAGACCACCGTCCGCGCCGGCCCCGTCGGCGCGGACGACCTCCCGACCGAGGCGGTCCTAGACAGTGTGGCGCTCGCCGCTCAGGTGGACGAGCTGACCGACCGGTGGCGGCGGGCCGCCGCCGACCTGGACAACCTGCGTAAACGGACCATCCGGGAGCTGGAGCGGGATCGGGCGGCCGAACGGGCCCACGCGGCCGCCGCCTGGCTGCCGGTCCTTGACCACCTCGACCTCGCGCTCACCCACGCCGACGCCGACCCCGCCTCGCTCGTGGCGGGTGTCCGGACGGTCCGGGACCAGGCCGTGGACGTGCTGGCCCGGCTCGGCTACCCGCGCCACGACGAGGTCGGGGTGCCGTTCGACCCGACCCGGCACGAGGCGCTGACCGCCGTCGAGAAACCGAACGTCCCAGCCGGCACGGTGGTGGCCGTGATCCGTCCCGGCTACGGCGATACCGGACGGCAGCTGCGCCCCGCCGGGGTCGCCGTCAGCCGCCCTCCCGGCGAGCCATCCAGCGAACCCAGCGAACCCAGCGAACCGCCCGGCGGCGCCCGGCAACCAGGCGAGACCGGCCCGGACCCGGGCGGCGCCGGCGGGCCTGCGGAGTGACCGGCCGTGGCCCGGGACTACTACCAGCTTCTCGGTGTCGGCCGGGGCGCGAGCGCCGAGGAGATCCAGCAGGCCTACCGCCGCCTCGCCCGCCGTTACCACCCCGACGTCAACCGCGGCCCGGAGGCGGAGAA
>NZ_CDWWEW010000286.1:0-6731 GCF_977966315.1 Frankia sp. CeRuru1 | reverse complement strand
TTTCGCTCCGGACATGCTGAGACCCCCTGAGCGTCGCTCAGGGGGTCTCAGGCCAGGGTTTCCTAGCGTGCCGTCACGTGGTCGCGCGCACCTTTGTAGACAAGCGTGTCCCGCGCGTCGTCCAGCCGCGCGGATAGCTCGCGCCACTCGGCGCGTGCCGCATCCCGCGTCTTCCTGACGTTTCGGCGCGAACCGTAGGCGCCACCGTGTAGCGCTTGCGCAGTGTGCGCGAGCACTCCCGCGCGGCCTAGGTCATCCGCAGCGTTGCCACGCCTGATGATCTCCCGGAGCGTCGGGAAGTCGCTTCCGTCACCCCATGCCATACGGATAAGGGTTTCGCTGTCCTGGGCAAGGTGCGTCGTGTAGGCCAGATGTTCCGCGTGCCGGATACCCGCCATGACCTGAGCACCGGGCGTCGCGTCGACGTCCGACGGTGGAACGTCCTTACGGAACCCATTACGCTCCGCAGCTGAGACAACGGCCCAACGGCGCAGCTTGTCGCGAGTGGCGATGATCATCCGTCCGTCTCGGCAAATGTGCTGCCACGCGTCCACTTCCCGTGTCGCAACCGAGCACGACGCGGGAACGCAATCGTTGATCTTTTGCGCCAACTTCCGAGCGAAGATCAACACCGCGTCTTGCGTGACGTCGTCCGACGTGTCGTCAGTGCCGTACGGCCCGTACCCGTCGCGCGTGACCGTCGCGCTTCCGTCGGCCCGCTTACGGGACCGCGTCGCGTCAACGGTCCGGCAGTAGCCGCGCGCCAGCTTCGCCAGCTGGCGCCAGTCATCCGCCGTGACACGGGCCATGTCCTCAGGCGACACGTCGACGTTAGGAAGATCATTCGGTACGTCTTTGGAAAAAACGGCAGACGTCATCACGCACGCTCCACACGTGAGAGGGAATTTCGGCGGGCAATTTCGCTCGCGCCGAACCGATATCCAATGCTTACGCCGGCAACGTCCACACGCAATACCCAAACGACCGTCAATTCAAGATTCTTTTGTGATTGAAGCGTGATTCACGTCACATGCGTTCGGCATTTGAAAGGACGGCCGAGCCAAAGGGGGAAATGGAATGTGCGACACGGCAGAACGAAAGGCAAAAGCAAAACGCAACCCAACCAAATACAGAGAACAAGCGAGCCATCAACCAACAGAAACAGAAGCACTCTCGCAACCAAACGCCACCCCGCGTAACCACCCACCCACCGCAACTATTAGAGATGTGCCTGCGGCCCATCTAGTCGGGGACGTCACCGGCCGTGCCAGCCAAGCCCGGACCTGCGCCAGCACGGCCCGTGGGGGCTACCTCTCCTAAGAGGCCGCCCCGCAGGCCGCCCCCGGGGCCGTTAGATAGGCCGCCCTGGAGGCAATGCAGGAATCGCCGATCGATGAGCATCGGCATCGTAGTTGAGCACTACATAAGCGGCAGGCTGCGAGCTATTTGAGCTGCGACAGGGGTCCGTGGTGGCCTGGCTCGATGGGCACGCCGGGCTCACACCGCTCCAAGCCAAGGTGGAGAGATACCTACACCTGGCTGATGGTGAGCCTGCCTGTGGTACGCAGCGAGGCTGGCTGACCGCGGAGCTGCACGGTAGAGCCGGCCGGCAGGACAGCGGCGATCTCCACCGACGGGTTGGCGCCGGTCTCGATGTGCACGGCGCCGCCGTTGAACGAGATGCCGCCGTGAATGCTGCCGGCTTGGATGATCGGCCCGTCGACCGTGCCGCCGCCGACGTAGTTGCGGACTCCGCGATTGCCGGGCACGGGTTCGATCGCGACGCCGATGCGGATTTCCGTCCCGTTGTCGATGACCGAGGCTGTGTTGAGGTAGCGGTCGGTGTCCGTGGCCGTGGCTGCCGAGAGGGTGATCTGGGCGCGGTCGGCGTCGCCGTCACCGACGAGGGCGACGTTCGCGCCGGCGGCGGCCAAGAAGAGCCGGATCGGCCCTGCCTCGGTTGCGGTCACAGTCCGTTGATTTGCCGAGGTCACACCTGTGACGATACGTGGACGGCGATCCCCAGGAGTGGGATCGGTGCCCGGCGCCGAATCTCGGTCCTCGGGATGGTGTCGTACCCGGGCGGCGGGATGCAAATTTGCGGAGCGGTCGATGTGACGCGGTGCCAGACTCGGGCCATGACCGATGACCCGTTGTCCCGACTGCGACAGTCGGTCGGCGTGAGCCGGGAGTTCGGCCAGGTCTGCGAGGCGGTCGCGGGCGAGTACATCGACGCAGGCACCGAACCTCCGTTCGATGTCCCGTCGGCGGACTTCGCCACCGACCCGTGGCTCGTCTGTGCCGACCGCTACTGGCGGCGCCGTTTCCTGGCGGAGCCGACCGTCGAGGTCGCGGCCCGCTGCGCCCGCTGGCTGATCGACCACTGCCAGGATCAGGCGGTCCGGGCGGAGATCGTCGAGAAATGGGCGTTGGGCTACGCTTTCATCACCCGGGACACCGTCGAGCCCGCCGCGGATGTCACCACAGCCACAGGCAGGATCGTGCGCGACAGCGCCGGCTCCGCTGAGGTGGCCTATTTCGCCGCGCTTTACCACGCAGGGAAGCTCCGCGCCGATTTCTGGTTCGAGGCGTTGGACCGATTCGTGTCCTCGTCCATGCTGGCGCGGGCGTCCGGCCCGCACCGCGACGGTCCGCTGTTCACCGCGCTACGCGCGTTCGCCGCATGCGGTATGAGGGACACGTCGCGGGGGGTGGCGCTGGTAGAGGCCGCATGGACGGCCGAGCCGCGTAGCCGTGAGGTCACCGACATCTGCCTGCACGGGCTCGACGTCGCCGGCCCCTTCGAGGGCCAGGGTGAACTGCTGCGCCGCTACGCGGCCGACGCCGTGGCCGCGACTCCACAGGCGCACCTGTGGTGGTACCGGCGGGCCCGCGGCGAGCGTCGATGCCGCGACCTCGATGCCGCGTTGACCTCGATCGAGACGGCGCTGACCTGCCTGCCCGCGCAGGGGGCCCGCAACGCGCACGAACACCTCCAGGAGCGGTACCTACGCGAACGCGATCTGATCATGACGACGATGGAGGGGAGTCAGCGGTGGACAGCGCCCGGTCGGCGCCCGGCACCGCGGTGGGTGCTCCCGCTGGCCGCGGCCGGGGTTGCTGTCCCGATCGGGGGCGCGGTGACCGTGGGCCTGGCGGTGACCTCTGACCTGGGCGACGCGATCGGGCGAGGGGCACTGCTCACCGCGAGCCTCCTGGCGTCCGCGCTCGTCATCGCCGCGGTCCTGCGCGCCGCACGGCAGCTCGCGCCCTGACCATGCGACCCGCGGACGGAGCAGCAGCCGGAACGTGCAGCAGGGCGGCACGCCGGATGGTCGGCTGCGGCCCGCAGGCGGCGCCGCCGGGTCGGGGGTCGCTGCATGGCGGGTGACGGAGCCGGCCGGGTGGGCACCGTGGCTGGCACCAGCGAGGGCGATGCTGGCTGGCGCGAGCGCGACGACGCCGCGCACCGGTCCATACACGGCCAGTTCCTGGGATCGCCGACGTCGACGGGCGGCGAGGGACCGGAGGCGGTGTGGTGCACCAGCCGTCTGGCCGACGATGTCTACTGGCAGGCCGGTGCCGTGCACGAGGCGTCCCACGCCGTGGTCGGGACCGCCGTCGGCTTGCCGCTCCAGCACGCGACCTTGGAGAATGACAGGTCCGTCCGCATTGGCGGCGTCGTGTCGTTTACCGGGCCTGGCGACGCTCAGCTTTTCGCGGTCTGGCTCGCCGCGGGTGCCGTCGGGCAGTCACAGTGGCTGTGCGCCGCTGGCTACGGTCACCCTGAGCTGCACCGCTGTGTAAGGGCCATTGGGGGCGGCGCGGACCGGGCCGAGGCCGAGCGGCTCGCGGCGCAGGGATTCATCATTGATCTCCAGCGTGCTCACCTCGACGCGTCCCGGCTGCTCGGCGACCCGGGGCTCTGGGCCGCCGTGGGGCAGACGGCCCGGCTGCTGCTCGCGCGACGTCGGCTGGCGTCCGCGGACGTCGTCGCCGTACTGGAGACGCACCGCATCACCACGCAGCAGGTCTGGACACCGGATATCGGCTCTGCGGACGGTTGACGTGCGTGCACGGGTCCGGCGGTGCGCCAGCCTTCTGGCTGGTCCAGGCGGAACAACGCTGGGAAGAGATCCAGAGCCTCAATCAGGGTGTTCGTCGCGGTCTGACCCGATGGGCTATCGGGGCTTAGCCGGGGCCAGGGTTCCGTGCGGCCCGCGGACTGCGCACGCGGCGCGAACCCGGTCCGGGCCGACCTGCCCGAAGGGCTGCGGGCCGCGGCCGACTGCACCCGCGACGCCGCTTTGCCCGTCATCGGCGTCGACCGTGACGACCTCGCGCTGCTCGTCGTACTCCGTCCAGACCTGCTACCGCTGCTGCCCATCGTGCTCACCTCCGTGCCCGCCCCGGCGTCTCCGCGCCGACCGGGTGGGATGACGCCAACCAGCTGGCCGGCCGGCGGTCGTCTGGTTGATCCGGCCGGCATGACCACCGCCGCGGGAGCCACCGACCGTACCCAGGCTCGCCGGCAACGGGCCGTCGGCTGACAGGCCGAGAGCGGCCCGGTACTCGGCGTCGCGGACGTCACGGCGCTGCCGCGTCTTCTCGTCCCTCATCGGCATCACCCGTCCTGCTCACATCCGGACGCTCCTGTCCATGCTCGCGCGCCGACGGCGGGCGTGCGACAGCAGACATGATCAAATATTGGGACTTGTCGGCTGGTGAAAAGCGGGTGGCCGGCCCGTCATGCCGCTCACGGACCTTCCGCGACGCATCGTCGCGGACCCGCATGGAAGGGAAATCGTCACATGGCCCAGGTTCGGTTCGCGACGTACAACACCCTCGACCTCTTCGCGTCCGACAGTCCGGACGAGCGGGAGCGTTACCGGCGAGTTGTCGAGGTGATCCGCGGTCTGGACGCGGACGTGGTCGCGGTTCAGGAAATCATCGCCCCGCATGTCGAGGTCGCCGCGGCGCGGCTGCGGACCCTCGCCGACGACGCCGGGATGGAGTGCACCTACGAGCCGGACCGGCCCGCGATCGCTGCCGGCCGGCAGCGTTTCCACGTCGGCCTGCTGTGGCGGCCGGGGCTGACGGTGGTCCCGGGGTCGTTCCGCACGTACGGGGCGGCGGACTTCTGGCATGCCCTCGCGAAGATCACATTGGAGGTTGACGGGCGGCGGGTGCAGTACGCGAGCCACCACGCGACCCCGTTCGGCCGGCACATGCGGGCCGACCAGATGGAGCGGGTCGTGGCGGTGATGACCCGGCCCGAGGGCAGCCCGCCCGGTCTGGTCGGCGCGGACTGGAACTGCGTCGGCGCGGACCGGCGGCCGGACGGCTCCTACTACGACCCGGACCCGTATGCCGGCAGCGATTGGTACGCGGACCTGATCTA
The DNA here is from genome assembly GCF_977966315.1 of Frankia sp. CeRuru1. Lineage (NCBI taxonomy): Bacteria > Bacillati > Actinomycetota > Actinomycetes > Frankiales > Frankiaceae > Frankia > Frankia sp. CeRuru1. The sequence goes on along the minus strand of NZ_CDWWEW010000286.1, from coordinate 1,330 downwards.
CCAGACGGTGTGGGGCTACGACGAGCGAGGCCTCCGGTGGCACCGGGCAGACCGGGAGCCGGGCGAGGTGCTGTACGCGGGCGGGCTCGCGGATGCCGCGGTCGTGCTGGACCGGCCGTGGGAGGCCACCGTCGGGCACTGGCCCGGCAACACCTTCGGAGAACGGCGGATCGACGCGATCCGCGTAACCGCCGAGATCGCCCCGGCGCTGCGTGCGGTCGAGGTCACCCGGACCGAGCTCGCACGCAGCGCCTCGGATCACCTGCCCGTCACAGTCACCTACGAGACCACGGCTCTCGGCGCGCAGGCGCAGCGCAGCAATCCGCAGCTTCCCTCGTGAGAGGAACCGACCGAAGGTAGGCGAGTGAGACGGGACGGTCCGCGAGGATGATCCCCCGATGGTGCTGTGTGGGGGGCGGCGATGATGACGCGGTACCCGATGTGGCCGCCGGCGGTCGTCGAGGGGATCTACGACGTCCTCAGCCGCACGGACCGGCCGGGACTCACCGGTAGAGAGATCGACCGGCCGCTCGGCATGCTCGGCATCGCCGATGTCCGGCCGGGCGCCAGCAAACGGGACCGGCTGTGGGCCGCGCTGATGAGCAAGCGGCGTCACCGTCTCAGCCGGAAACGGCCAGGAAGCTTTCCTGTCACCTGTGACGTCGGACCCGCCGTTTAACAATGGACGCACATTGACGCGGCGGTCTGTTGTTGACCTGTGGGTTGTCGCAAATCGGGCACAGTCCGCATTCTGGTGTTAAGAACGCTGACGCCGGAGGGCTTCCCCGTTCCTGAGTGACCGGACCGGAGGCCAGCGTTGTGTTTGTGGTGGGCTTAGGGAGGTCACCACGGCGGATACTCCGTTGACCCCAGAAGATGACCGCTGGCGGGTGCTGTTGCACAGTCTGCGGCATCTGCTCGACCCGGAGTGGCTGGCGGACGTGCTGGTGGCGCTGTCCGACGGGCCCCGCGCGTACACGAACCTGCTGGCGGCGGTACGGACCACGACCGATGCGGTGGACAGCCGCTTACGGCCAGAGCGGGTGATCAAGGATTACACGTTGTGGCGGACGTTGCGCTGGATGCAGGCACGTGGGCTGGTAGCGAAGACCCGGGAGCCGCGGTTCCCGTTCCACTCGATCTACCGGTTGACGCCGGCCGCGGTGGAGCTGGTCGACACGCTCGGCCCGGTGTGGGAGTGGGCGGAACGTCACGTGGACCTGCTGCGGCTGGACGCGGACGTGCGGGCGGAGACCCGTCAGCGCCGAGATAGGGGGCGAGGTGGGGACGCCCGGTCAGGCTGACTGGGCATCGCCCTGCTCGCTAGGGT
>NZ_CDWWEW010000285.1:0-6750 GCF_977966315.1 Frankia sp. CeRuru1 | reverse complement strand
GATCCGCAGCGCCTCGTCGGCGGCGTGGACCATCTCGATGCAGCGCACGATGATGCTGCGGTAGGGGTTGCGCCGGTGGGCGCAGGCCGATCTCGGCGGCGGTCTCGCGGGCGGCGGGCGCCAGCCACTGCGCGCCCAGCGCGAAGCGAGCCAGCGGTCCGGTGAGGTAGGAGCCGCCCGCGGCCAGGGTCGAGTGCAGAGCGTTCGACCAGGGCACCTGTTCTTCGGTGAAGTGCCGGTCGTAGTCGGCCGGGGCGATGTCGAGGCCATCGGTGGAGGCGATCCGGCCGCGCTCAACGGGGTATTCGCCAGGTTGGTGGAGCGCGACGAAGGTCTGGTGGAGCTCGTCTTCGGGGAAGTCCAGGGCGGCGGTGAATCGGGCGGTGTCCCGGGCGATGTCTCGCGCCTGTTCCAGTTGCCCGACGAGCTCGGTCAGGTCGCGCCGGCGTGGTGCCCGGTACCAGCCGCCGACTCGCGCGTTGACGGGGTGGATCGCGCGGCCGCCGATGACCGTCATGAGCGTGTTGCCGGCCTTCTTCAGCGTAAGTCCCAGCTTGACCAGGGCGGGCTGGTCCTGGGCAAGGTGTAGTGCGCTGTCGTAGCCGAGGAAGTCCGGCAGGTGCAGCAGGAAGACGTGTAGCGCGTGACTCTCGATCCATTCACCGCAGTAGATGAGCCGCCGTAGGGCGGCGGGTGGGCCGGTGACCGTGATGCCACAGATCTGTTCGATGGCTGCCAGCGCGCTCATCTGGTAGGCGACCGGGCAGATCGCACCGCATCCGGCATGCGTGACCGGGCCGAGGCACGGCGTGCCGTGCGCGACCATCACGCACACCGTCCCGCGCCGTTTGCATTCGGTGCAGACGGAGGATGAGGAAATGTTCGGGCGTCGGCGAGCGAGGAACGCGCTGATGACTTCGAGGAGCTGGCGAGGGTTGACCGGGCAGCCCTGGAGTTCGAAGTCCACCCGGACGTGCGTGGAGATCGGGGTGGAGGTCGCCAACGTCGAGACGTACGCCGGGGTGGCGTAGACGGCCGCGAGGAAGTCGCCGACGTCGGCGAAGTTGCGGAGCGCCTGGATGCCGCCGGCGGTCGCGCAGGCGCCAATTGTGACCAGACGCCGAGACGCGGCCCGGACCTGGTGGATGCGTTCCACGTCCTGTTCGGTGGTGACCGAGCCCTCGACGAGGGAGAGGTCGTAGGGACCGTCGACGGTCGCGCTGGATGCCTCCAGGAAGTAGGAGACGTCGACCTCGCCGGTGAGCGAGAGCAGCTCATCTTCGCAGTTGAGCAGGGTGAGCTGGCAGCCGTCGCAGGAAGCGAACTTCCAGACGGCGAGCCGGGGCCTGGTTGGGCTGGTCGGCGTCGGCATCGGCATCACAGCTCCCGGACGGCGAGCAACGGTTCCAGGCGGTCGTAGCCGCAGACCGGTCCGTCCAGGCAGAGCATCAGCGGGCCGAGCTGGCAGCGGCCGCAGTGGCCGAGGCCGCAGTGCATGTTGCGTTCCAGGGACAGGTGGATGCGGTCGGCGGGTACGCCGGCGTCGACCAGGGCCCGCGCGGTCAGCCGCATCATGATCTCGGGTCCGCAGGTGAACGCGACGGTTCTGGCCGGATCGAAACGCACGTGCGGGAGAAGGGTGGTGACGACGCCGACCCGGCCGTCCCATCCGGGCTGCGCACCGTCGACGGTCACCAGGGCTTGGAGGTCGGTGCGGTCCTGCCAACCGGCCAGCTCCCGGCGGTAGAGGATGTCCGCGGGTGTACGGGTGCCGGCGAGCACGACCACGTTGCCGTAGTCGGCGCGCCGTCGCAGGAGCTGCCGGACGACCGGCCGCAGCGGCGCCAGCCCGAGCCCGCCCGCGACCACGACGACGTCCAGCCCGGCGGCGGCGCCTACCGGCCAGCCTCGCCCGAACGGGCCACGCACCCCGAGGACGTCGCCCGGGCGGGACGCGCAGATCGCTTCCGTCACCGCGCCGACCGCTCGGACGGTGTGCACAAGCGGGCCGTCGGTACCAGCCGTCACGGAGTCGTCGACCGTCACGGAGTCGTCGACCGTCACGAGGTCATCGCCTGTCGCCGGGCCGCAGCCCGTCACGGACAAGGGGACCTCGCCGACGCCGAAAGCGTAGACCATGGTGAACTGACCGGGTGCGGCGATGATCGGAGCGCCGGAGAGCGGTGCGAGTTCCAGGGTCCACGTGTCACCCGTCTCCTGGTGGCGGCGGGTCACCCGGAACGGCCGAGGGGTCATCTCCCCGGCCGCGCCGTCAGCCCTGGCCCGGGTTTGCGTAGACATCGAGCAGCCGCAACCGGGTGGCCTGCAAGCGCTCGATGAGCACCTGCGCAAGGTGGGACAGCACGTCGTAGCCCAGCGCCGGGTCCTGGGAGAACTTCCCGCGTAGGCAGGCACCGTCGATGGCGGTGGCGCGGACCAGCGAGAGGGCACGGGCGTCGAAATGGAGCCGGTACGGCGGGAACAGCCAGGACCAGCCCACCACATTGCCGGCTCCGACGGTCTCGACGGGGACCAGACCCCGGGTCGGGACGAAGGTTTCGATCGCGACCGTGCCGTGCCGGATGACGTAGAGGGTGTCGGCCGGGTCGCCTTCCCGCAGGAGTACGTCGCCCGGGCGGAAGACGGCGTGCCGGGCGCACCCGGCGAGGAGGGCGAGGTGGTCCGGGTGCATACCGGCGAAGACGCCGACCTCGCCGAGCGGTGCCTCAACCGACGTCATCGCCGGCCGCGGAGTTCGCCCGAATGGCGGTCAGTTCCTCGGTGACGTCGATGCCGACGGGGCACCAGGTGATGCACCGTCCGCAGCCGACGCATCCGGACGTTCCGAACTGGTCGTGCCAGGTGCCGAACTTGTGGGTCAACCACTGGCGGTAACGGGAGCGTCCGGAGACACGGACGTTGCCGCCGTGGATGTAGGAGTGGTCCAGCGAGAAGCAGGACTCCCAGCTGCGCCAGCGCTCCGCCTCACTTCCGGTGAGGTCGCTGACAATCTCGACGCCCCGAGGGGTGCCCGCCTCGACGAGCAACCGGTGGTCACTGGCCAGGATGTCGCTGAGGACCAGGTCGTAGCCCTCCCGCACCGCCGGGCCCGTGTTCATCGACACGCAGAAGCAGGTCCCACCCGGCTCGTGGCAGTTCACCGCGACGATGAACACATCGCTGCGGCGAGCAGCGTAGTCGCGGTCGGCGTGGCGCCCCCCGAGCAGGATCCGGTCCTGGATCGCGATGGCCTGCAGCTCACAGGAACGGACGCCGAGGAATGCCACCGCTGCCCGCGGTAGCGGTTCCTCCGCCACCTCGAAGCCGCCATCCTCGAAGCCGCCATCCTCGAAGCCGCCATCGCCGAAGCCACCATCGCCGTGGCGGCGGGTCTTCAGCAGGCGCAGCCGGGGCGGCAGCGGGTTCTGCTTCCACGAATGCGGCCCCACCACGTAACCGAACAGCGCCGCGTCGCGACGACGCTCGAGCCGGTAACGACCCGCCTCCTGGACATCGGTCCACCCCGCCGGGAGCTGTGCCGCGCTACTGATCTCGTCGTAGACGATCGCGCCGTCCCGCACCGTCGGGCCGACGACCTGGTACCCGCGTGCACGCAGCACATCGACGAGCGTCCCGAGCACCGCCGGCTCGACGATGAGCTCGGCCACACCCGCGTTCGTCACCCCACCCTCCACCCCCCGGACAGCGATAACCTTCCGTAGCGAGTTCCATACCCCTGGGTGCCGTCGGGGAGCATGCGCTTCAGGTGGGGATCTCCGCCCTGATAGCGGTGGACGCTGCGGACGGCCCGACCGCGCTCCGCGCCGCCGGCGGCGGGTTGTCGACCGGGCCTTGCTGGACCCGGCCCTGCTGAACCGGGCCCTGCTGGACCCGGCCCTGCTGAACCGGGCCCTGCTGGGATGTGCCTGTCCTCCTGGCGCCGCGGCGGCTGGAGTCGAAGACTGGACGGTATGAAGTCGTCGGCTGATCCCTGGGATAGGCCGGTACGGGTCGTCGGTGCCGCCGGTGGGGTGCTGTGGCGGCCCACGCGGGACGGGCGGCAGATCGCGGTCGTGCACCGGCCGCGGTATGACGACTGGTCCCTGCCCAAGGGCAAGCTGCGCCGGCGAGAACATCCGTTGCTCGGCGCGTTGCGGGAGGTCGAGGAGGAGACTGGTTGCCGGGCCAGGCTCGGGCCCCCGCTCGGCGAGTACCGCTACCTGACGGACGGCGGCAGGACGGTGAAGGCGGTCCGGTACTGGGGGATGCAGGCCCGTTCCGGCACGTTCGTCCCCACCCGGGAGGTGGACAGGCTTGCCTGGCTGGCGAAGGGGGAGGCGGCTCGCCGGGTCAGCTACGACACCGACCACCGCGTGCTCGCCGAGTTTGGTCGGCTGCCGGCGCCGACGGCCGCGCTCGTCGTCATCCGCCACGTTCGGGCCGCCCACCATCGGCGCTGGGACGGACCCGACCAGCTACGCCCGCTCGACGAGCGCGGCCGGGCCCAGGCGAGCGCACTGGTGCCGCTGCTGACCAGCCTGGGGATTCGCCTGCTGATCAGCGCCAACCTGCCCTGCTGCACCGCCACGCTCGCCCCGTACGCGCACACGGCCGGGCTCGCCATCGAACCGGAGCCGACGCTGGCGGACACCGGATATCCTGGATCGGAGGCGAGGGTGGTCGCTACCTTGATGGGGCTGGCGGCGTCCGGGACGCCGACGGCGGTCTGTAGCCAGCGCACCATCATTGCCGACCTGCTCCGACGACTCCTGGACGGCTGGTGCTGGCCGATCCCGGACCAGCTCGGGGTACGGGAAGGCGGCTTCTGGCTGCTGCACTGCCATCCCGGCAGGCTGGTCGCAGCGGAACGTCACGATCCCGTAGCATGATTCGCCTGACGGTGCGTGGTCGTCACGCATGCAGAGCTGAACCCGTCATCCTTTTCAGCCGGTGCCGCTGCGGGCCTCCTCGGGAGGGTGGCGGACCTCGGAGTCCGGTCCCGGGTAGACGAAGCTGACGTGCCCGGTGTCGGACCAGCGGACGGTGAACGGGGGGTCGCCGGCCGGCGAGCGCACCTCAAGGATCTCCCCAATGCGGTCCGGTTGCGTGACGGTGGGACGGTGGACAACCAGGGTGTCGCCGGGATGGGCGCGCATCGCCCTACGCCGGGGCGGCAGTCCGGGCGCCGGCTCGACGGGCTCCTCGCCGGTGGTAGCCAGCGGTGGGGCCTCGCGGTGGGGGGCAAAGACCTCATCGGCGAGCGGGTGTACCAGCTCGGCCATCTCATGCTCGGTGCGGATGAGCAGATCGTCGACGGACAGCAGGCCGACGAGCCGGCGGCCGTCGACGACCGGGAGCCGGCGGATCGCGTGGTCACGGAAGATTTCGTAGGCCCGTTCGAGGTCGACGCCGGACGGCACGGTGATGACCTCGGTGGTCATGAGGGCGTCGATCCGGCTGTCCGTCAGGATGCCGCGGGCAACGCCGCGTAGCACGATGTCGCGGTCAGTGACGATCCCGACCAGGCGATCGTTCTCCATGACGAGGAGCGCGCCCACGCCCTGCCGTTCCATCTGCGCCGCCGCGTCCCGGATCGTGGTGGACCGCTCCACGGTGACCGGCCGCCGGACGATCGTGCTACGGATGTCGGCCATGCTTACCCCCTCCAGGAAGGTGCTTGCCCCGGATGGTGACTCCTGGCTCCCCACTCGGGAGGAGACTCCCCGCACGGGATGAAGAAGCGGGCCGGCACCCGGGTGGGTAATAACGTCGCCCGGGGCCGCAGTCGGCCGGAGAGTTCGGGCCCTGCGACCGGGCGTCGTCGGGCGTCAGCCCTGCTCAACTGTGATCTTCCGGCCGGACGTCTCGGCTGGCTCGACCGGAACGCGGACTTCCAGGATGCCGTCCTTATAGGTCGCGGCTGCCCGGTCCGCCTTCGCCCCGGGCGGAAGCGCCACGGAACGACTGAACGCGCCATAGCGGAACTCGGTGCGGTACCCGCCGAGAGCCTTCTGACTTCGCGCCTCGTGCCGTTCGGCGTGTACCGCCAGCGTCCCTTCGGAGACGGTGACATCGACGTCTTTGTCCGGGTCGACGTCGGGGATCTCGGCGCGCAGGACGTAGGCGTCGTCCTCGGTGTACTCCTCGACCGGAACGTCAGCCCCGCGCCGGCCGAGCAGCTCCGCCGCGGACGTCCGTGCCTGCGACCAGGGCAGACCCAACAGATCGAACCAGTTCCGCCGGGGACGCTGGCGTTCCATGCTCGCCATCTGGTTGCTCCTTCCTGGCGGCCGGCGGCTGCCCGGCCCAGCCGGCACCGCACACGCCCGCCTGCCGGACGCCGCCGGCCCGTTGTAGACGGGCCCAGGTTCCACCGGATGAGCGTCGCCAGACGGTCGCCGAGTCGCGCGTGGTAAGGTGACAATCTTCTCTTCTCCATAGAAGAATGCAGATCGTCACCTAGTGTGTCCCGTCTGACCACTTTCAGTCTCTACCCATGCTTGGCTCGCCCGAACCACAGACCGGCCAGCTCCAGGCCCACGACGGGCTAGCTCACCCCGGCCGCTCCACCTCGGCAGGACGCCGATGATCGCCATCTATCCGCTCAGGTGCGCGCTGCCCCCGGTCGGATCACCCCCACGGGCGTGGGGAGGACCGCGGTGGTACCGGCCCGGCAGAGCGGGCAGGCACAGTAGTGACCAAAGCTTCACCGTATGCTTTCGCCTGGATCAGGGTTTCGATATGAAACTG
>NZ_CDWWEW010000284.1:2347-7056 GCF_977966315.1 Frankia sp. CeRuru1 | reverse complement strand
GGTTCCGCCACAGCAGGTGAGTGCCGTCATGCGCGGCCACCGCCGCTACGAGACTCTCACCGCCGCCACCACCCTCGGGCACCTCGTAGCCGAGCAGGCCCGGCACGTCGCGGAACCGCGTCGCCAACCGTTCGAGCCCCGCGGCGAGGCCGGCGACGGAGGGCACGTAGCCCGCCGAGGCGGGCACGATCCGCAGCGTGACCCGCAACCCGCGGTCGGTGAACATGCGGGTGAGGGCGGCGGCCTGGTCGAGTCCGGGGTCGGCGGGCGTGGTCGCCGCGCCGGCACCGTCGAGGACCGGCCCACCGGATGTCGCCGGGAAGCGGCCGCCGCTTGCCATCGGGACCGCTAGGCGCACCCCGGTAAATCCGAAGCCGACCCAGGTGTCGATGTCCCCGGCGGTGGGCGTCACCCCGGCCGGCACCGTGATCCCGTGCAGGACGACCACCCGACGATCACTGTCCGTGAGGTACGTTCCCGAGCGACCGATCGTATCGGCCGGGGCGGCGCCCACGGGCGGTCCAGCAGGTGCGGCGGGTCCAGCAGGTGCGGCGGGGGAACCGGCCGCCGAGGCCCCGGGCACCGGACCCGTTCCCGCGAGGCAGCCAACGATCAGGCCGAGCGCGACCAGAAGCGGACGCCGTCCCGGGAATCGCCGGGGATGCTCGAAGCCGCGACGCCGCCCGATCGTCGTCCAGCCAGGAACGCTGTCACCACACACCGGACCATCCTGCCGTGTCCACCGCAAACGGGTCAGACCGCCCGGTCGATCCGGTCTTTGGCGGCGCGTGGATTCGCCGGCGCCGTGACCGGCAGCCCGAGCTGATCCGGAGACCGAGCCGGCGTCGCCACCCCAGGGGAACCCTGCGCCGTACTGGTGGACGCCGGGGAGACCTGCGCCGGGGTGGTAGACCCCGCGGGCGCGCCGGCAGCGGCAGCCGCCTGTGCCCGGGCGGCCGCGAGCTCCTCCTTGGCCCGCTTCGCGTACATGTCCACATACTCCTGGCCGGACAGGGCCATCAGCTCGTATATGATCTCATCGGTGACCGAGCGCAGGACGAAGCGATCATCTGCCATGGCCGCGTAGCGGCTGAAGTCGAGCGGGCGGCCGATGCGGATGCCGACCCGACGGATCTTCGGAACCAGCTGGCCCGGCGGCTGGACCTCGAAGGTCCCGATCATCGCCACGGGGATGACCGGGACCCCGGCCTCCAGCGCCAGGCGCGCGACACCGACCTTGCCGCGGTAGAGCCGGCCGTCCGGGGATCGGGTGCCTTCCGGATAGATCCCGAGCAGGCGGCCCTGGCGGAGCACCCGGACCCCCGAGCGCAACGCGCCCTCACTCGCCTTGCCGCCGCTGCGATCGATCGGGATCTGGCCGACGCCACTGAAGAACACCCGCTTGAACCACCCCTTGACGCCCGCCTCGGTGAAGTAGTCGCTCTTCGCCAGGTAGGTGACACGGCGGGGGACGACCAGCGACAGGAAGAGGTGGTCCAGGAAGGAGAGATGGTTGCCGGCGAGGATCGCGGGCCCCTCCGGGGGGATGTTCTCTGCCCCCTCGACCCAGGGACGCCAGAACAGTCGCAGGACAGGTGTCAGGAACACCTTGACCACCCAGTAGAACAAGACAGCTCCCACCTGGTCACCGCCGCACGACGACGGCCCGCCGGGGGCGCCCGTGGCCAGTCGCCCGTCTTCATCCGCCGACGCCGATCACACCTGGCCCGAACCTCCCACGAACCGTCCGGTCGGTCGGGCACCGGGGCGCACGCCGCCGGTCCACGACCGGCGGCCTCGCCGGGGTCCGCCACGGAGACCCCGACGATCCTTGCGACCCCACCGCACCAGGGCCGGGTCGCCCAGGGCCGGTCGCAAGGATGATGGGCTTGCTTGAGCCTAAGGAGAGGTCATCACGACGTCCACCGAACAGGGTCTACCCCGCTCGGCGTGTCATTCTCCGGTGCCGGCCAGGAAACCTGACGGCGGGCCCCCAGCCTCCCGCAGACCGCGCCTCGATCCCGATGTCCCGCGCGCGTACCCACCCATCACCGATTATCATCAGGCGGGGACTTTCCGTCCGGCGGCTCCTGCGCAGCGATGTTGCGCAGCGAGTGAGACACGCACGACCGTGGCCTCAGCCCGCGGACCGTGCGAGCATGCGTTTACCGGCGTTTTCCCTCCGCGCGTCGCCGGACCCGCATCGCGGCATGCGGGCGGGCGCGCGAGGCACGAAGGGCGGATCACGATGGCGGGTGTCACCGGTGCGGCCGTCCTCCCGGGCGCGGAACCGTTCGAGTTCGAGGGTGGGCCGGTCGGCGTGCTGCTGGTCCATGGGTTCACCGGCTCCCCGGGCAGCATGCGGCCCTGGGGCGAGTACCTCTCCGCAGTCGGGCTGACCGTCTCGTGCCCGCTGCTGCCCGGCCATGGCACCCGCTGGCAGGACATGGTGCCCACCACCTGGCCGGACTGGTACGCCACGGTAGAGACCGCGTTCCTGCGGTTGCGGACCACCTGCGAGCAGGTCTTCGTCATGGGGCTGTCGATGGGCGGGACCCTGGCCCTGCGGCTGGCCGAGCAGCACGGCGGGGATCTCGCTGGCCTCGTCACGGTCAATCCCAGCCTCACCACCGAACGGTGGCACGCGGCGTTCGCCCCGTTGCTGAGCCGGGTGATCCCCGCCGTGCCTGGCGTGGCCGGCGACGTGAAGGCCGAGGGCGTGCCCGAGGTCGGTTACGACCGGGTACCCCTGCGCCCGTTCGCGTCGCTGCGCCAACTGTGGGCGGTGACCCGGCCGGAGCTCGGTCGGATCGTCTGTCCGGTCCTCACCTACCGCAGCATCGTCGACCACGTGGTGGAAGCCAGCTCCGGCGCGATTCTGCTGGCCGGGCTGCGTGCCCCGGCCGAGGAACGGCTGCTGGAGAACAGTTACCACGTCGCGACGCTCGACAACGACCGAGAAACGATCTTCGACGGAAGTCTGGAATTCGTCCGGCGGCACGCGCCACGCGCGCTCGTGCCCGACGTGCCCTGCGGCGATGGCTGAGCGGTCACCGGGTTCAGGACCCGGCGAGCACCGGCCCTCGCCGGCGGACGGCGCCGTGCCCGAGGGGGCTCCCCTCGGCGGGCCGGGCAGCGCCCCCGCCGGCGGCGGTGACACCTCCGCGAACCGCGAGGAGCCGGCCGACGGTGGTGGCGACGACGGCGACGGTGGCCTCAACGACAGCGGCCTCGACGGCGGCGGCGACGGATCCGCGACAACCGCGGGGGGCGACGCACCGCGGCCCTCCCCGCGCTCCCAGAAAGCCGACGACGCCGCGTTCTTCGAACTCATCGCGCGCTTCGACGACGAGCCCGAATCCCATCGGTGGCCGGCGGCGGAGAATCTGGACGACACCCGCCGCCCCACTGTGATCATCCTACGCCCGCCGTTCGAGCCGGGTGGTCCGCCCGTATCGGAGGACCGGACCGACCCCCGGCCCGACCAGCTGCCGTTCCCGTCCGCGGGCGGTGACAGCGGCCGACGGGGACGCGGCGGCACCGAGGACTTCGTCGTCGACCTCGGCGATCTGTCGGGTTCCGGCCAGGTCCCGGAGGGTCTGGACGACCCGGATCTGGACCCGGACCACGAGCACTACGAGCCGCCACCCCCGCCACCGCTGCCACGGATCAGGCCCGTGACGCGCTGGGCACTCGGTTCGATCGCCCTCGGTGTGATGTTCCTCGTCGTTCCGAACCTGATCGACTTCAACCAGTCCCGGACCCAGAACGTCGCCGGGGTTCTGCTGATCCTCGGCGGGGTCGGCACGCTGGTCGCGCGGATGGGAGACCGTCCGCCCACGGATTTCGACGGCCCCGACGACGGCGCGGTGGTCTGAGCGCGGCGTGGCAGCCGTCGTACCGGCACCGAAAAGGAAGGGCGTGGGGCGTGCAGTACCACGAAAAGGTCGAGGTCCACGGGCATCTCATGGACACGGGCGTGCTGGCTCGGGTTCTCGACGACGTGCTGGACTATGGCGGTGACTATCGGGTTGATCGTATCGACCTGGGGCACAGCCACGATGACGAGTCCCACGCGGTCATCACGGTGGGGGCCGATTCACCGAGTCAGCTCATGCGCATTCTGATGCGGATCCAGGTCCACGGCGTGAACAAGATCGAGTCTGGCACGGCCCGGTGCGAGCCGGCCGACCGCGACGGCGTCTTCCCCCCGGACTTCTACTCCACCACCAATCTGGAGACCGTCGTCCACCTCGACGGCCAGTGGGTGCCGGTGGAGCATCCCGAGATGGACTGCGGCCTGGTCGTCTCGCACGGCCGGGTGCAAACGGTACCGGTCACCGACGTGCGCGCGGGAGACATGATCGTGTGCGGCGTGGACGGGGTGAAGGTCGTCCTGCCGGTCACCGCCCACTCCAGCCGGGTCTACGAGGAGTACGAGTCCCTGGCCGCCCCGCTGCCGAGCTCCACCCAGCCGCAGGCGGTCCTGGCCCGGGCGATCGCCCGCCAGATTCGCGAGGTCAAGGCCGAGGGGTCGCAGGTGCTCTGGGTGGCGGGTCAGACTGTGGTGAGCACCGGGGCCGGGCCAGCGTTGATCGCCCTCGTCGGGGCCGGCTATGTCGACGTGCTGTTCGCCGGCAACGCACTGGCGACACTCGACGTGGAGGCTGCCCTCTACGGATCGCCGCTGGGGCTCGGGCCGCTGCGCA
>NZ_CDWWEW010000284.1:0-2100 GCF_977966315.1 Frankia sp. CeRuru1 | reverse complement strand
CGTGGAGGCTGCCCTCTACGGATCGCCGCTGGGGCTCGGGCCGCTGCGCAGCGGCCGGGTGCAGCGCGGCAGCGAGCAGCACATCCGCGCGGTCAACACGATCCGCCGGGAGGGATCCATCCGGGCCGCCGTGGAGTCCGGCGTGCTCACCCAGGGGATCATGCACGCGATGGTCAAGGCCAACAAGACCTTCGTGCTCGTCGGATCGGTCCGCGACGAAGGCCCGCTGCCCGACGTCCACACCGACGTCCTGGCAGGCCAGCGGGCGATGCGCGCCGCGCTGCGGGGAGTGGCGTTCGCCCTCATGATCGCCAGCGCCCAGTACTCCGTGGCCACCGGCAACATCCTGCCGGCCTCGGTCCCGGTGGCCTGCGTGGACGTCAACCCCTCGACGGTGCACGCCCTCACCGAACGCACCAGCGCGCACGCGGTCGGCGTCGTCGCCGACACCGGGCTGTTCCTCGAGGAGCTCGCCGCCGAACTGGTGCCCGACTACCGGTCCTCCCCACCTAGCGGCTTCGCCGCGACGCGGGGACCCCTGTCATAGGGCGCCGTACGGGGTCTCCGTCGAATCGCCTTCGGCGACCCTCCTGGGATACTCGTGGGGATTTCGGGTCAGAACCGGGCGAGGTCGGCCGCGCCCACGAGGCCCGCTTGGGATCCGAGCTCGGCGATGACGATGTCCGGCTCGGAACGGTAATCCCGCCCGGGCATGGCGGCCAGGAGGCTCTGCCGGGCCGGGCCGAGCAGCAGCTCGCCGGCGTCGGAGACGCCGCCGCCGATGACGAAGCGGTTCGGGTCGAGCGCGGCGACCAGCGTCGCCATACCCTCGCCTAGCCAGTGGCCGATCTCGGTGAAGCACCTGATCGCCGCCGGGTCCCCTTTGCGTGCCGCCTCGGTGACGTCCGGGCCGGTCAGCGCGTCGACGCCACCGCCACAATGCTCCAGCATGGGCACGGCCGCACTCGGATCCACGGTGGCGATGTTCTTCGCCAGCCGGACCAGCGCTCGCCCGCTCGCATACTGTTCCCAGCACCCTCTGTTACCACATCCGCACGGGTACCCGTCGGGTACCACCCGCATGTGGCCCATCTCGGCGCCGATACCGGACGCGCCCCGGTAGAGCTCACCGCCCAGGACGATGCCGCTGCCGATGCCGGTTCCCACCGTCAGGCAGACGAGGTCACGCCGGCCACGGCCGGCCCCGAAACGGTACTCCGCCCAGGCCATCGCGTTGGCGTCGTTCTCCACGACGACGGGCAGGCCGATGCGCGCCCCGACCTCGTCGCGCAGGGGTTCGTCGCGCCAGGCGAGGTTCGGTGCAAACAGGACGCGGGACCGGTCCGAGTCGACCCACCCGGCCGCGCCGATGCCGACCGCACGCACGGCGTGGTCGGCACTGAGCTCCGCGACGACGCTGGCGATGGTGTCCGCGACCTCGGCGGCCGAATGGCCCGGGGTAGGCCGGCGCAGGGAGGTGATGATCGTCCCCGCGCCGTCCACGACGCCGGCGGCGACCTTCGTCCCGCCAACGTCGACGCCGATCGTCAGGCCCTCCATCCGGTTCTCCACCGGCAACGGGCCGGGGGCCGCACCGGCACGCTCGGTGCGCGGAACCGTCAAGCTGCCCGGAATATCCAGATTCTTCGAACTATCGGGAGTAGCGATGCTCACGTGATATCGATCCTCTGCACGCGGGGTCTAAGCGCGGTGGCGGGTTGAGTGCCGGTGGTGTCCCCCGGCCATGGATGATCCCCAGATGCGGGGGGCGCCGTCTCGCGCCGTCGCGGCGTGGCGGGCCCCGGAGCGTCCTCCCCACGGGCACCGAGGGCGGCGCGGAACGCCGCGGTCAGGGATCCGGCAGCCGCGAGGAGATGGCCAACCACCTCGGGGCGGTCGCCGGCGAGGCTCGCCAGGAGCCGGCACAGCGGGCACACGGCGCAGGGCCAGGTGTGATCCGCGGGTCCCGGCGCCGGATCCGCGTGGGGATCGGGTATCGACGCCGCATCGTCGGCGGCGGGTCCCGCCGCCGACGATGCGGCGGGACCGGGATGGCCGGGGGGCAGGTGCGAGGCGGCCCAGTCCCGCAGGGCGTCAGCG
>NZ_CDWWEW010000283.1:0-6820 GCF_977966315.1 Frankia sp. CeRuru1 | reverse complement strand
GCCACAGAAGGTGTCCAGTGTCACTCATAAATGGGGCGTCTGTCACAGAGGGAAACTCAGCTGTGGACTCGTGCGTTGAGATCTGTGCATCATCAGTCACTTTCTGTTTCCGCGGGTCCAGGATGGACGTCGGATGTGGTCGGACCGCGGTGTCCGACGGGCGCCGGCAAACCGTCCCCAACGGTGATACCTCGGGGTCGATCTCCGACGAGACACCCGTCCTGCCGCATCGAACTCAAGGAGGATGCCATGACCGCTTCGGTTTCCCCGCCGTCACCGTCCCGGCACAGCCATTCGCCGCCCATGCCCGGGTCCACCGCCAAGCACGTGCGCCGGGCCCAGGGTGACCACAGCCCCCTGCGCCCCGATCTCCAGGCCTCCCTGGTCGTGTTCGTCGTGGCGTTGCCCCTGTCGTTGGGCATCGCCGTCGCCTCGGGGGCGCCGGTCGCCGCGGGTCTCCTCGCCGCGGTGATCGGTGGCGTCGTCGCCGGCGCCCTCGGCGGTGCGCCGTTGCAGGTGAGCGGGCCGGCCGCCGGGCTGACCGTCATCGTCGCCGACCTCGTCCACACCTACGGGTGGCGCGTCACCTGCCTGATCACCGTGGGGGCCGGGATCCTGCAGATCCTGTTCGGGCTCTGCCGGGTCGCCCGCGCCTCTCTGGCCGTCTCGCCGGCCATCGTCCACGGGATGCTCGGCGGCATCGGGCTGACGATCGTCCTCGGCCAGTTCCACGTGGTGCTGGGCGGACAGGCCGAGAGCCACGCCTGGGACAACGTCGCGGCAGTGCCCGAGGCGATCGTCGATCCGCACGTTTCCGCGACCCTCGTCGGCTTCGTCACCATCGCCACGATCCTGCTCTGGCCCCGCTTGCCGAAGAGGCTGCCGAACGCCATCCGAGCCATCCCCGCCTATCTCGCGGCGGTCGTGACGGGCACCCTGCTCGCCGCCGTCGCGGGCTTCGACCTGCCCAGGGTCAACCTGCCCTCGTCCCTGTTCGACGCGGTCGCCCTGCCGGGCCTCCCGCGCGGAGACTGGTCCGGCATCGCGCTGGGCATCGTCACCGTGGCCATCGTCGCCAGCGTCGAGTCCCTGCTCTCGGCCGTCGCGGTGGACCAGCTTGCCACCACCCGAGGCTGGCGGGGGCCGCGCGTCGACCTCGACCGCGAGCTGCTCGGGCAGGGCTCGGCGAACCTCGTCTCGGGCCTGGTCGGCGGGCTGCCGATCACCGGGGTGATCGTGCGCAGCTCCACCAACGTCGCTTCCGGTGGGCGTACCCGGAAGTCTGCCGTCCTGCACGGCATCTGGGTGCTGCTGTTCGCCGTATTCCTGGGCCGTGCCGTGGAGTGGATCCCGCTGTCCGCCCTCGCCGGCCTGCTCGTCGTCGTCGGTGTGCGGCTGGTCAACGTCGCGCATCTGCGCCACGTCCGCCGGCACGGGGAGCTGCCCGTCTACCTGGTGACAATCGTCGGTGTCGTCGCCCTCGACCTCCTGCAGGGTGTCGCCCTGGGTCTGCTCACCGCGCTCGCCCTGGTCCTGCGCCGGGTGCTGTGGTCGAGTGTCCGGCTGGTCCGCACCGGCGAGCTCTGGCAGGTAGAAGTCGAGGGGACACTGAGCTTCCTGTCCCTGCCCCGCCTCGCGCGGATCCTGGGCCGTATCCCCGTCGGTGCCCCTGTCTCGATCGAACTCATCGTCGACTACCTTGACCACGCCGCCTATGAGCATCTGCGTGGCTGGTGTGCGAACCACGAGGCGTCCGGCGGAACGGTGAGCGTCGACGAGATCGGCCAGGTCTGGTTCCGCCGGCCGGCCGAGGTCGCGGAGCAGCGGCGCCGCACCGTCGTCCCGCACCTCCCGCGCTGGTTCGCGCCCTGGTCGCAGTGGCAGGAACTGGAACTCGCGTCGTCAC
This sequence comes from Frankia sp. CeRuru1, assembly GCF_977966315.1. NCBI lineage: Bacteria > Bacillati > Actinomycetota > Actinomycetes > Frankiales > Frankiaceae > Frankia > Frankia sp. CeRuru1. The sequence goes on along the minus strand of NZ_CDWWEW010000283.1, from coordinate 4,914 downwards.
CGTCGGGTTCCCATTCGTCGGGGTCGCGGTCGTCGGATTCCCCACCGTCGGATTCCCATTCATCGGGGTCGCGGTCCTCGGATTCCCAGCCCGGCGGCGTCGTTCCGCCGGCGATCCACCCGGACCCGGACCCGGACCCGGCGGCGTCGGCCCCGGCGGTGTCGGTGCCGGCACAGGCCTCCCCCGACCTGACGGTCCAGCACGTCAGCACAATGCTGCTCGGGGTGAACGAGTTCCACCGGCGGGCCGCCCCGCTCCTGCGGGGCACCTTCGACGAGCTCGCCGGGGGACAGCAGCCCGGCGCCCTGTTCCTCACCTGCGCCGACTCCCGCATTGTTCCCAACATCATCACCAGTAGCGGTCCCGGTGACCTGTTCACGATTCGTAATGTCGGGAACATCGTCCCGGTGGACGACCCCGCCGGCTCCGACCCGGACGCGCCCTTGCGACGCGGTGGCGACCTGTCGGTGACCGCCGCGCTGGACTACGCCGTCGACGTCCTGCGGGTGCCCTCGCTCGTGGTGTGCGGCCATTCCAGCTGTGGCGCCATGCAGGCGTTGCTGTCCGGCGCGCTTGACGGCGCACCCGACTCGGCCCTGGCGGGCTGGCTGTCGCACGCCGCCGCCTCGCTTGAGCGGACGCCCCCTGCCGGCACGGAGGATCTGCTCCCGGTGGAAAGGCTGGGCCGCGCCAACGTGGCGCAGCAGCTGGAGAACCTGCGCGCGCATCCGGCCGTGCGCCGTGCCCTGGCACGCGGCACGCTAGAACTCGTCGGCCTGTACTTCGACATCGCCGACGCGCGCATTTGGGTGCTTGAGGAGTCGACCGGCCGGTTCGTCGACCCGATGGACGCGTTGCCGACGGCGGTCATCGGGACCGGCCCGCGTCGCCGGTGGGACGTACCGGTGCGGGTGCCCGCACCCATGGTCGCGGTCGGCGCGGGTCCTGCCGACGAGCAACCGCCGCCCGCCGGCCGGCGGGCCCGGTGGCTCAGCCTGCCGCGGTAATGCCGCAGCGGTGAAGGGCCGCCGATCGCCCGGGGCCCGGGATCAGGGATCCGAGGTGCTGACCCCGGAGATGCACCGATGGTCGGCGACGTCGATCGTTGGATGACGTCGATCGTTGGATGACAGAGAGTTGCCGAGGGTTGGGCGCGGTCTCAAGGCCGGAGACCGTTACCAATCCTCGGTAATTCGCCGTCGCGCCGGTTCGCCGTCGCGCGGTTCGTCCGCGGGGGTCAGGAGGCCGGGATGACCCGCTCCGGGTAGTCCAGCCAGGATGTCTGACCGTCGGGGGTGACGGTGAGCCCGAAGCGGGTGCAAGACGGCCGCCCTGCGTTCACCCACCAGTCGTAGGCCATTTCGAGTTCGTCCCACAACCGTCGTGGCCCATACTGGGTGACCTCGTGCCCGTCCGACTGCCCGTCCGACCCGGCGGTCAGTGACGCCCACGACTGTGACGCCGCGTGGGACAGCAGAAGTGTTTTCGCTGGGCCGCCTTCCTCGATCTGCCCGGTGGTGCAGCCGGGCAGCCACAGGCCGACCGCGAATCCGGCCGCGGCGTCCCCGAAGGGCTCATCCAGATACCGGCAGGTTGTTCTGACATCGGCGTCGTCCTCGCCGAGCCACCAGACGGGTTTGTCGGCCCGCTGGCCGCGCAGCCGCATGAAACCCGCCTCATCATGAAAATGGCCCGAGGCGGTGCCGTCCGCAACGGTCAATGACAGCAGCGCCCCACCGAACTCGCTCGTGAACGGCAGCACGATCCGCCCGCCCGGCCGGGTCTGCATGATCCAGGGGTAGGGAACGGTAACCACCGACGCTGTGGCGATGATCCGGTCGTAGGGAGCCCGACCGGGAAACCCCGCCGCGCCGTCCCCGACGACCACCGTCACCGGACGGCCGATTCTGGCGAGGGCCGCGCGGGCATGCCCCGCGATTCCCGGATCGATCTCGATGGTGGTGATCTGGCCGGTCGGGGTCCGCTCGGCGAGCAGCGCCGCGTTATAGCCGGTCCCGGTACCGATCTCGAGGACGTTCATCCCGTCCCGCACATCGAGGAGGTCAAGCATCCGGGCCATGACCCACGGCGCGCTGCTGGAACTGGTCGGTATGACGCCCCTACCGTCGTACCTGCCCGTCCCGTCGTCGACCTGCGTCGTGATCCCGTCGTCGCCGCGGCACAGCTTCGACCACCGCTGTGGATCATCCTGGCGCCGGAGCGGGACCAAGAAGAACCCGTCCTCGTCCCGGACCCAGATTTCATCCGGGATGAAGTCCTCGCGGTTTACCCGGCGGACGCTCACGCCTTCCCTGAGCCCTTGCACACGCCGCAGGAGACGGTCTCGTTCTTGCCGTCGCTGGTCACGGTGATCTTCCCGCTGCCGTTGCAGGTCGGGCAGGCTACCGGTTTCGCGTGCTTACCCACCCGACCGCCTCTCACCTGGGGCCATCTGGGGGTTCGGGCCCACGGCCATGATTCCATCCGGACGGTGCCGCGCGTCAAGGGGCCGCGGCAGCCTCGCGGCCGGGCCGGGAAACTGATCTAACTTGACAATTCTTAATATTTAAAAAATTTGTCGGCATCCGGGCGTGCTGGCCACGACACCCTGACGCCGACGCCGGCGGACGCCGGATCTGGTGGATCTCGCTAGAGCGGGCGGCAGACGTGCGTCAAGGTCCAGTCGGTTCCGGTCCTGGTCGCGGTCCTGGTTCCGGTCGCGGCACCCTCCGTTTTCGGCTGAGTGCCGGTCGTGCCGTCATGACCGCCCGCGCCGATCCGACGGTGCAGGAGGGTCGCCGTCAACGGGGCGACGTCGATCCGCCAGAACATCTCGACCGGGCAGCGCAGGGCGGCCACGAGCACGCCCCGGATGACCGCCGGATGGGTCACCGCGATGATGTGGCCCAGTTCGGTGCTTCGCCGGGCCAGCCAGTTCTCGACGCGGCTGAGCAAGCTCAGTAGGGATTCGCCGCCCGGCGGGGCCACCGCCGGATCGCTGTGCCACCGGCGCAGTTCGTCCGGGGGAATCTCGTCCAGGCTGCGCCCCCGCCACGTCCCGACGTCCAGGTCGCGCAGGGCCGGATCCACCTCGGGGACGACGGGTGGGCCCGGGGCCCGGGGGATGGTGACATCCCCCTTGCGGGCACCGAGGCCCAGGGCGGCGGCGGTCTGACAGGCCCGCGCGGATCCATCGCAGAGCACCCGTCCCGTCGCGGGAAGCGCGCCGGCCGCGACCGCCTCGGCGGCGCCGACGGCTCGGCGCAGCCCGTCGGCGTCGAGAGGTTCGTCGACAGGGAACCGGGCGGCCCGCAGGGCCGCGGTCGGCGCGCAACTAACCAGGGCCAGCCGCACCGATCGCACCGATCGCACCGATCGCGCTGGTGGGGGCCGCGGCACGTCGGAACGCGCGTTCGGTCAACGCGCCGAACAGCAGGCCGATGGCGGCCCAGACGGTCGCCTGGATGGCGAGCGAGGCGATCCGGAACCGCCACAGCACGTCGGCGGGGAAGCCCTCCGGCGTCTCGTGCACGCGGGGCAGGACGGCGTAGACGACGCCCAGGACCACCAGCCCGCCGACGACGGCGGCGATCGTCGCGTTCCAGCCGCCGAGCCGACCGGTGAGCCGCCGCGCGGCCACACCCGTCCCGACCACGACGATCACCGAGATCAGGATCATGAGGAAGTACAGGACGGTCCGCCGGCCGATCGTGTCGGGATTGCCGATCGCGGGGGGATTCGCCGGGTACTTCAGATCGGGCAGGAGGTAGACCGCGGTGAACCCGGCGAGGGCGACCAGGGCGGCCGTCCCCCGGGGTCCGAGGGCGCCTAGGCGGCCCTGCACGCACGCATACGCCAGGGCGAACATGCCGCCGATGGCGACGGAGAAGAGCAGCAGACCGGTGAACAGACCGAGCGTCGACTGCACGGTCCGGGACACCGGCTCGGACTCCTCGTGCGCGTGCGCGTGAGCGGCGAGACCCACCGCCTCGTGCGCATGAGTGGAGCTCTCGCCCGCCGACTCGAAGGTGATCGCGTGACCGATCTGGCTCTCGCCGAGGGTTTTCGCGACGATGAAGGCGAGCACGCCGGCGACCAGACCGACGAGCATGCCACGGATCAACAGTGTTCGTGCCACAGCGTCTCCTTGCTGGAACAGAGCGGGAGGAGGCGTCAGTGGCGTCAGTGGCAGGGGAAGCCGAGCAGGTGGCGGGCGTCGTGCACGAACTCGTGGACGTAGTTCCCGCCGAAGATTGACAGCGCGCCCTGCTCGGCGCCGACGAAGTACAGCCCGAGCAGCGCCAGCAGCCCGCCGAAGAGCAGGAAGGGCACCAGCTCACGCAGCGGGATGGTCGGCAGGGTCGGCAGTGCCGGCTGGGCGAGCGGTGCGGGGGAGACGGCGGGGTGCGCCATGAGGAGAACCTCCACTGGAATCACGCGTTCCACGGGTAGGACGGGTTCGGGTAATGGGTCTGACTTCCGAGACCGTCCAGGACGGACGGGCCGGTCACAGTGGCGCGACCATGCCGGAATCACACCGGCTTCCATCACACGAATATGCAGAGATAAACAGCGCCATGTAACCCTGTCAAGTTTTATGGGCTGCCAGGATGACTGGACGGGTCCGGGTGCGGTCCCCGTGGGGCATGCTGGTGTGCTGTGCGTGCGGTCAGTGTGCCGTGTATGCGGTCAGGGGGACCAGCAGCGGTCAGGGGAGCCAGGAGACGGTGGCACAGCCGAGCTGATGCCGGATGGGGCCGTCGGGCCCGGCGTTCGTGGCGTAGGCGCACACCGTGTGCGGGACGGCGCTGGTGATGACGGTGGTCTCGAAGCCGTGGTTGGAGCCGGCGTCGGGGTAGAAGCGGGCGACGTCCGGTCGGGAGGTGTCCGCGGTGGCGGTGGCGGCGGTGGCAC
>NZ_CDWWEW010000282.1:5504-6853 GCF_977966315.1 Frankia sp. CeRuru1 | reverse complement strand
GACCTGCAGGTCGTCCCCCGTCGCCAGCGGCAGGCACGCGTCGCTGGTGGGGTCGAACCGCCATTCGAGGACGTTGCGCTCCACAATGACGGCGCCGGGGATCTCCCCCTCCGCGGCGCGCTGCGCCGCGGGTCGGATGTCGACCAGCACCGCGTCGCCGTTCTCGGCCAGGGCACGCGCGGCCTGCGCCGGTTCGAGTCGGTGCAGCCGGGACCGGGCCGCCGCGAGCATCGCGTCGATCCGGCTCGGTGGTGTGGCCGTGGCGTGCTCGGTTGCCGTCATGCGCCGCTCCCGGCCACCGTGGGGGTCGGAGCCCCGCGGTCGCCCCTGCCCGCCTCGATCATCGCGGTGGCCGCGCCGATGGTGACGGCCGGGCCCAGGTCCGTCGTGGCTGCCGCGGCCGCAGGTGGGATCTCGACGGCACGCGGATCCTCCGCACGGCCGCCATCGGCCGGCGCCGGCGCGAACCGCATCGACAGTTCCGGTGGGGAGTAGGCGTGGATCGTCGTCGCGACCTGCCGGCCGCGGTTGGCGACCCGGTGGACGTGGGTCGCATCGAAGCCGACCACAGCCCCGGTCCTGTGCCGGTGCACCTGGGAGCTGGTCCAGCTCCGGTCGTACTGGTCCTCCTCCACGAAACCCTCAGCGACCGTCAGCGCACCCAGCGCGCCGCCGTGATCGTGTACCTCCGTCTGCTGCCCCGGGTACCAGCCGATCAGCCACACCTCCACGGTCGCGGAGAGCAGCAGCCGGGTGTACCACCGGCGATCGGGACGGTGACGGATGACGGGACGCCAGACCTCGGGCGTCGCCGCGACCGCGGCGGTCAGTTCGCACAGGGTCGCCAGGTCGATGAGGCCCGGCTCATCGCTCAGGCACGAGGCCGGCACGAAGGGGTCGGCGATGCGGGTGGGGTCGGCGATGAGGACCGGGTGGAGGAGGGGCACGAGTCACTCCCAAGACGCGGGTGATGCCGGGACGCGGGTACGTTCGCCGGCACACCGCCGGACAGGGCCGGGCGGGGAGAAGCGGTGCCGCGCGCGAGACTGATGCGCCGGGTCACCGCATCGAATGAGCACGATGGTGATGTCCTGCCGGCGGTGGCCCGCCGTGGCGCAGGCACGGAGTGCGACGGCGCAGAGCGGTGGAGATCACGGTGCGAACGGGCTGAGCGTGGCGTCGCGAGGCCGACGGACCGTCGGGGCGGGGCGACAGAACTGCCAGCTGGACCAGCCGATCAACCGATTAGGGACGGCAGACGACGAGCCGCCGCCGACGGCGCCGCGGGAGGATGACGCTGGCCCAGGCCCGCCCGGTACACGCCGCGCTGACGACCCGGCCCAGGTCCG
>NZ_CDWWEW010000282.1:0-5479 GCF_977966315.1 Frankia sp. CeRuru1 | reverse complement strand
GGCCCAGGCCCGCCCGGTACACGCCGCGCTGACGACCCGGCCCAGGTCCGTCACTCGGTCGCGGTGCAGGAAGAGGTGGGGCATTGCCATGAACGACACTCTACGTTGGAGGTAGCCCGGCGCGTTGTGGCCCTCCGAGACTCGGCTGGTGCTCGTTATGGTGTTCCGCCTGCTGCTCCGCGGAGTCGGTGTTTGCCGGATATCGTGCATGGCAGGCAATCCTTCCGCCTGGGCAGGCGCCCGCGCGTCACCCTGCTGGAGAGAGGGACCGGAAATGAGGTGCCACGCGCGGTGGTTTTCGTCGAATTCCGTCGATACCCGGACGAAGGTTCGGTCATTGCCCTGGACCAGGGCCTGGACCAGGGCCCGGACCGGGGCCTAGACCAGGGCCCGCGCCGATGAGCGGACCCGTCCCCGATGTCGGTCGTGCGCGGCTCGAACAGCTTCTGATCCAGCTCTCCGAGCAGGTGAACGAAGTGGCGTCCGTGCAGACCCGGATGCGTGGCCTGCTCGACGCGGTCGTCGACGTGGCCCGGGAACTGAGCCTGCCGGTCACCCTGCGCCGGATCGCGCAGGCCGCCTGCCAGCTCGTGGGGGCCAAGTACGGCGCCCTCGGGGTGATCGGCGACGACGGGGAGATCTCGGAGCTCATCCACGTGGGCTTCCCCGACGAGGTGCCCACCATGATCGGCAGGCTTCCTGAGGGGCGCGGCCTGATCGGGGAGAGCCTGCGCCACCCTCGGCCGTTGCGGGTGGCCGACGTCGCCCGTCATCCCGTCGCGATCGGGTTTCCCGGCGGGCACCCGCGGTTCGACACCTTCCTCAACGTCCCGATCATGGTGCGGGGCGCGGCGTTCGGAACGCTGTTCCTCGGCGCGAAGCGCGGTGGCGGCGAGTTCACCCAGGAGGACGAGGATCTGGCGTGCGCGTTGGCGGCCGCGGTCGGTTTCGCGATCGAGAACGCGCGGCTGTACGAGGAGACCAGGCGCCGGCAGGCCTGGCTCTCGGCCAGTGCGGAGATCACGACCGCGCTGCTGTCGGTCGCGGAGCCCGAGAAGGCGCTCGACCTGGTGGCCCGGCGGGCCCGTCAGGCGACTGCGGCCCGGCTCGCCGCGATCCTCGTCCCCGACGAGGCCGGCCTGGTCGTCGGGGTTGTCGACGGGGAGGGGGACGACGACCTGCGAGGCCGGGTCTTCGCCGACAACCGCCGCCTGAACGAGGCCATGCGCACCGGCCGGGCCGTGCTCGTGCCCGCCGACTCCCCGGGCGGTCCGCTGTTCGGCGCGGACCATCCCGACCTCCCGGTGAAGGTCGGCATGGTGGTGCCGCTGATGGCGGGTGGCCGGGCGCTGGGCATCCTCGTCCTCGGCTCGGGTGAGCGTTCGGCCTCCTTCGGCGGTCTGGACCTGGAGATGGCCGCGGCTTTCGCCGGGCAGGCCGCGCTCACCCTCGAACTGGCCCGGGTGCACCGCGACCGGGAGCGTCTGGCCGTCTTCGAGGAACGGGACCGCATCGCTCGGGACCTGCACGACGTCGTGATCCAGCGGTTGTTCGCCACCGGTCTGCACCTGCAGAGCCTTGCCCGGGTCGTGGACAGCCGGGCGGCCGGGCGGCTGGACGCCGCCGCCGGCGAGCTCGACCAGACCATCTCCGACATCCGTCAGACGATCTTTTCGTTGACCTCCAACGCTGCTGAGGAGACTGATCTGCGCGCCGAGATCCAAGCGGTCATCGCCCAGGCCGAACGGGCCCTGGGGATCACCCCGACGGTCCGGCTGGACGGACCGATCGACCGCGGGGTCCCCGCGGCCATCCGCCCGCACATGCTCGCGGCGCTGCGCGAGGCGTTGTCCAACATCGCCCGCCACGCGCGGGCCTCCCGGATCCACGTGTTGCTGCGGGTCACCGACGCCGACATCCTGGTCGAGGTGCGCGACGACGGCCGCGGCCCCGGCAAGGCCTCGCGCAGCAGCGGGCTGGCCAACCTGCGGCACCGTGCGCTCGACCTCGGCGGCCGGATGGAGTTCGGCCCGGGAGCGGGCGGCGTCGGCACCACCATGACCTGGCAGGTCCCGGTGATCGCGCCGTTGCCCGAGCTTCGCGTGCACTCCGGCGAGGGATGGGGCGTCCTCGGTTAGCGGGTACGGCGGGGTTGCGGGGAACCCCGGGCCTCAAGAGCCTCAAGAGCCTCAGGGATTCAGGGGTTCAGGGGTTCAGGGGTTCAGCCTGGTGGCGAACACCGCGGCCTGGGTCCGGCTCTCCAGCCCGAGCTTGGACAGCATGCTGGAGACGTAGTTCTTCACGGTCTTCTCGGCGAGGAACATCCGGCTGGCGATCTGGCGGTTGGTGAGCCCCTCCGCGATCAGCCGGAGGATGCGCCGCTCCTGGTCGGTGAGCCCGGAGAGCCGTTCGTCCTCGGCCGGTCCCTCCCGCAGCCGCACCAGGACCCGGGGCGTCACCGCGGGATCGAGCAGGGACTTGCCCGCCGCCACCTGGCGCACCGCGTCCACGAGGGCGGTTCCCCGGATCTGCTTGAGAACGTAGCCGGCCGCGCCCGCCATGATCGCTGTGAAGAGCGCCTCCTCGTCGTCGAACGAAGTCAGGATGAGGCAGGCGATCCGTGGATCGCTCGACCGGACCTGCCGGCAGACCTCGATACCGCTGCCGTCCTCCAGGCGTGCGTCCAGCACCGCGACGTGGGGCTGGAGGGCCAGGATTCGGGCTACCGCCTCATCGGCCCGCCCGGCCTCCCCGACCACCTCCACATCGGGTTCGTCGGTGAGGAGATCCCGCAGCCCGCGACGCACTACCTCGTGGTCGTCGAGAAGGAACACCCGGATGGTTCCGGTGATCGACGCAGGCCCCGGTACGTCACCGACTCCGGAACCGTCCGCCAGTTCGTCTGACACCGTTGACTCCGCCCGACCCTGACGCCGTAGAAGACCGTCGCTGTTGTCACCTGCAGCAAGCAGAATATAACGCTCGCTGTTGGAGGCGGTGGCCCCGACCGCACGGAAGCGGTGTCGTGCGTCTCGGCGGATGCCGTTCGGTGAACCTGTGAACGCCGGTTCCGGCGTCATCCGAAAAGGGTAGGTCCGGGTGGCGCCCGCCGAAGTCCGGGGAGATGTAATCGAGCGACTTCATGATGTGATTATGTCAGGTCGCAATTGGCGTGCCGGCGGCGGATGCAGAGCCTGTCCGCGGGCCCGGAGGTTTCGCCTGCTCCCCGGCGCGGCGCCGCAGCCTGTCGGCCGGGACAGGGGAACCTCGATCGGGCCCGTCCGGTGTTTGTATCGTATGTCCTCCATGTGGCAAAAAGCACCCCGCTGTGTAGCGCCTCCGATCCGTCCGTCAAGATGCAGTTCTCGCCCTCAGGTGCCGGCGTCATTCTCCGGAGTCGGCCGATCATGGGCGTCTTCGGTATAGCGGCAGACAGAGATCGAGGGAAAGGACGTGCGGTCGTGCGATGGGGTAGGGGCGACGTGGCGACCACCACGGTCGCGGCGAGGATCGCGACGTTTCTGACGGAGCAGGCCGGCGGCGCGGCGCTCGCGGATCCGCGGCTCGCCGCGGCGGCCAGCCGTTCCTGGACGCTGACGGAGACGACCGACTCCGCCGGGTCCGTTACCTGTCGGGTGACCACGGCCGTTGTCGCGGGCGCCGCCGCGACGACCTCCGAGGTCCCCGTCGTGACGGGACCGCAGCCGGATCCGACCCTGTCGTACGAGCAGCTCGTTCGCTACCGCGACGCCCTGCTCGCCGCGGACTTCGCCGTTCAGGAGGTCTTCGAGGGCTGGCGGACGGTCGCCCTCGACGTGCGGGTCGCGGCGGATGCCGCTCCGGCCGACCTGCCCGAGGCGACCGTCGAGACCGGTGAGACCGGTGAGACCGGTGAGACCGGTGAGGCTGTCGAGACCGGAAGGGTCGGCGGCGAGGCGTCGGCGCCGCTAGAGTTGGCCACTGGTCCGATCCTGGACGAGGCCCCCTTCTCGACCGCCGTGGACCCGCAGCCGGCCGTGGACCTGCAGCCCGCGGAGGTCGCCTCGACAACCGGGGAACAGCCCGTCGGGCCCGCGGCGGAGGCCGAGGACGCGCCGGTCGTGACGGGTAGCCGGAAGCGGCCTGGCCGGAGGTCGGCCGACGCAGGCCGTCCGCGAGCCCGGCGCGGTCTGTTGCGACGTCGCGTTCCCGCCGGGAAAGCCGCGGCCGAGGCTGCCGACTCCACCACTCCCGACTCCATCGTCGGCGGGTCGCCGGCGTCCTGACGCCTGACCGCTGGACCGCCTGACCGCTGGGCGGGCCTTCGCGGCTTCGGGACTACTCGACGGTCGTGGCGGTCGTCGTTGTCGTGACGGCCATTGTCGTGACGGCCGCCGTCGTTGCGGCGTCCGCCGTCGCGGCGTCCACGTCCGGCAGGTGCCGGCGGGATGCCGCGACGGTGTCAGGTCGCGGAAGACCGGGATCGCTCAGTAGGGGCGGCGGTGGCGGGCCGACGAGTTCCCCGTGCCGCGAATCCAGCCGTGCTGGGGCACCCGGAGCGGCGTCCCGGGGCCGGCGGCTCGCAGCCGGCTGATGAACGGCATGACGAGCAACGCGCCGACCGCGAAGCCGACTACATGTGCTCCGTACGCCACGGTACCGCCGTCGGCGACGCCGAATCCGGTGAAGTAGATGTACTGCAATGCGAACCAGAAACCGAGGACGATCCAGGCCGGCAGCCAGAACGGCAGAAAGAACAGGACGGAGACCAGGCCGATGACGCGAGCCCGTGGAAAGAGCACCAGATAGGCCCCCAACACGCCGGCGACCGCGCCGGAGGCGCCGATCAAGGTGTTCGTCGACCCACCCTCCAACAGGGCGAAGCCGTACCCGGCGGCGTATCCGCAGACCAGGTAGAACAGCGGGTAGAGCAGCCTGCCCATGCGATCTTCAATGTTGTTGCCGAAGACCCCGAGGAACAGCATGTTGCCGATCAGATGAAGCCAGCTCCCATGCAGGAACATCGAGGTCAGCACCGACAGCACCGGGATCTTGTCGAAGCTGGGCGGTGATTCCACGATGCATCCCGGGTTGCCGGCCGCATCCACCCCGATCCGGCCGGAGTTCGCGGCGGTGAGCTGCGCATTGTGCACCAGTTCCCACGGGATCGCGCCCCACTCCTGGAAGAACCGCTGCTGCTCGCAGATGTTCTGTGCCGCCGACGTCTCCATGCCGGCGACCGAGCTGACCACCGGTTCGAAGAAAACGAAGATCATCACGTTCGCCGCGATGAGCAACCAGGTCACGACCGGGCGGCGGCGCAGGGGATTGATGTCGTGAATCGGGATGACCACACTGACATCCTGCCCGATGAGCCTGGGTAGCTGCTCCCACCTGGCACTCCTACCTTGGCACCCAGCCGTACCCGCGCGAGAGACGCCGGGCCGCCAGACACCGGTCAGGCATAACGCGAAAGGGCGCCTTCGACGTGACTTCCTCG
>NZ_CDWWEW010000281.1:0-6838 GCF_977966315.1 Frankia sp. CeRuru1 | reverse complement strand
GTGACACGGCCCGCCCTCCCCGTCTCCCGAATGCGCGGGTACCGCTCGCCGCCATGGCGCGACTGGAGCTGCACCTGTCCGCTCCTCCTCGACACTCTGGCTCGACACTCCGGGGACCTGAACACTACCGAGACCGAGGCGCCCCTGGTTCGTCCCACGTCCAAGCGGGTTCCGCGACCCGGCCGGCCGTCTTTTCCGGCTACCGAGAGTATCGCCCTGCTTGCGGGCGAATAATCAATGGTGTATAGGGTCGAACTGGCCCGCTTCTCGTCAGAATCGGACGGTACCGTGCCATCGCCGGGCGGGCGACGCCACCCACTCCGGTGGCCGACGGCCAGAGCACGGTTCATAGTATTGATCCGTCCATCTGGCTTCGGCCGGCCGAGGCCGCGCGGGAGAATCCCGACGCACGCCGGCCGTCGTGGCTGACCCGGCGGAGGCGGCCGTAACCGGCCGCATGGAGCGGTCGTAACCGGCCGCACGGAGAGGACGGTCGTGTTCACCGACGTCCGGCTACGCGAAGTGTGGTCGCACCTGGAGTCGGGCGGGGCACAGGCCCTGACTCTGGATGTCTTCGACACCCTCCTGTGGCGCATGGTGCCAGAGCCCGCCCATGCCTTCGTGCTGTTGGGCCGGCGGCTCGCGGACGCGGGCCACCTGCCCGCCAGCGTCTCCCCGGGCGAGTTCGCCCGGCTGCGGGTCCACGCCGAGCAGCTGGCCCGCCTGCACGCCAGGGCCACCCGCGGTACCCATGAGGTGCGGCTGGACGAGATCTGGCAGCTGCTGCTGCCGGCGCTGCCCGGCGCCCCCGGCGTCCAGGACCTCCTGGACGCCGAGGTCGCGGTCGAACGCGAGCTCTGCCGCGCCGACCTCGCCGTGGTGGAGCTCGCCGAGCTCGCCATGACGAAGCTCGGCCTGCCGGTCTACCTGCTGTCCGACACGTACTTCTCGGCCGGCCAGCTCGAACGGCTGCTGAACCGGCCGGAGCTGGCCGGCGTGCCCTTCACCCACATCTTCACCTCCTCCGACGCGGGGACGTCGAAGAGCGACGGGCTGTTCCAGCACATGCTCGCCGCGTCGAACCTGCAGCCGTCCCGGGTCGTGCACCTTGGCGACCACCCCGTCGCCGATGTCGAGGGCGCCCGCGAGCACGGGCTTGTCGCCATCCATTACCCGAAGTACTCCGGGGCGCTGGAGCAGACCCTCGAGCTCGAGGGCCTGCGCAAGGCGCCGAGCGACGACCTCCCGATCGACCCGGTGGACGGCGACTACGGGATGACCGCGTTGCGGGCCCGGTCACTGCACCGTGCCGACGCCCTCGCGGTCCCCGCGGGGCTGCGCCGGTACTGGGAGGCCGGCGCGACGGTCTTCGGGCCGGTCTTCACCGGTTTCGCGGAGTGGGCCGTGGAACGGGCCCGTGACTTCGGCGCCGACCACATCCACTGCCTGATGCGGGAGGGCGACTTCCTTTCCCGCCTGCTCGTCGGTCCCGGCGAGGATGTCGGGGTCACCATTTCGACGCTGTGGGCGTCGCGGCAGGTGTGCGCGCTGGCCAACGTCTTCGAGGGCAACCCTGAGGAGCTCAGGAGCTTCCTGGTCCGTCGGCACGCGCCGAGTGTGGGGCAGCTGCTGCGCCAGCTCGGGGTCCGGCTGGAGAACGTCGCCGGCATCTCGGCGCTGGCCGACCGCCGCCTCGACGTGCCCGGCCTGCTCGACGACACCCTCGAGGCGCTCTGTTCCGATGAGCGGATCCGCAGCGAGATCGTGCTGACCGCGTCCCGCCTGCGTGAGCGTTACGTGCGCTACCTCGACAGCCAGCTACCCGAGAGCGGCCGGGTCGTCTTCCTCGACCTGGGCTGGGGCGGGACGATCCAGGCGCTGCTCACCCGGCTGCTCGCCTCCACCGGCCGCGGGCTGGACATCCTCGGCCTGTACCTGGCTACGAACCAGGCGGCGATGACGCACCGGTTGGCCGGTTTGGAGCTGGAGGGATATGTTGCGGCAGGCGGTCAGCCCGAGACCCTGGCGAACCAGCTCATGCGTAGCCCCGAGGTACTCGAGCAGCTCTGCATGCCCGACGTCGGGTCACTGGTCTCCTTCGACGAGATGGGTAATCCGGTGCTCAGCATCGACCGGACCTCGCGGACGCAGGTCGCCCAGCGAGCCGCTGTCCAGGACGGCGTCCTGGCCTTCCAGCGGGAATGGCTGCGTTACCGGCGCTCGGAGACCCCGATGCCGTCGCTGGCCTGCGCCGGGGCGCGCCAAGCGGGGCTACGGACGCTGACCCGCTTCGTCGCCCGGCCGACCGCGGTGGAGGCCGCGGCCTTCGGTGCCTGGGCGCACGACGACAACTTCGGCTCCGACGCCACCGAGGGCCTGCTGCCGCTGGAGCTGGTCCGCCGGATGCCGTACCTCACCCCGGCCGACATCGACCGGATCTCCATGCGCGAGCTCTACTGGCCCGCTGGGGTGGCCGGGGTCGCGAACCGGCCGCTGGCGGTGATCAGCGGGCTGGCCGCCGCCGCGGGCATCCCGCCGGAAGAGGTCTCGCCCGAGGCCGCCGCGGGGCCCGTGGAGGTCTACGTCGACACGGGCGGGGACTTCGTCAACGGTCCGAAGGAGACGGCGGTCACCCGGTCGGCCCGCGACGGCCTGTCGATCGTCCGGCTCAGCCTGGAGGCGGTCGGGGCACGCCGGATCCGCATCGACCCGGCGGGCCGGCGCGGTCTGCTCCGCCTGGACTGGCTGACGCTGTCCTTTCATATCAACAACATCCCAGAGCCGGACAAGATAACCATCACCTCGCTGGACGGTCCCGCCCAGCAGCTCGTACTCCTCGGTGGCCGGCTGCTCCAGCCGAACCTGGTGGAGATCACCGGGGACGACCCACAGTTCGTCTACACGATCGACCTCGCCACGCAGCCGCAGCTCGCCGGGGTCTACGCCCTCGACGTCGAGCTGGCGTTCGGCTGGATGGGCATCCGGGGCGATCCGCTGGCCCTGCCCGCGGCGGAGCCCGCCCGCGACGGTCTGCCGCTGCGGGCGGCCCGCAAGATCCGGCGCGAGCTCGGGGGACCGCGGTGACGGACCACCCGGACTCAGAGCGCAGCGAGGTTCGGGACAGCTTCGCCGAGCTCGCCGCCGTCGCCGCTGGGATGGACGCCGGAACGGACCTCGAGGCCCGACCGGGCACCGGACCAGGCACGGCGCTCACCCGGCAGGGCGATCACGCCGTCGAGGTCGGGGACGCCGCCGAACCCACGCTGGCGCCCCTGCTCCTGCACTCCCTGTCCGATCTGCGCGAGATCTGGGTGCCGCTGCTGGAGGCGTCCGGGGCGCGCAGCATCGCGGAGATCGGTTCCGAGAGCGGGGTCACCACCTCGCTCCTCGTCGACCTGCTGCGCCGTGGCGGTGGCGGGCGGTTAGTGGTCATCGATCCCGAGCCCGGGGTGTCGCCGGCCTCCGGCGGGGGCCTCGACGTGCACGTGATCCGGGGGCACAGCCCGCAGGCGCTCGACGGCCACGCGCCGACCGACGCCTACCTCATCGACGGGGACCACAACTACGCCACCGTGCACGGCGAGCTCACCGAGATCGACCGCGCGGTCACCTTGTTCGGCCGGTCCTACTTTCCCCTGGTGATCCTGCACGACGTCGGCTGGCCGGCCGGCCGGCGCGACCAGTACTACAACCCCGACCGCATTCCCGAGGACGCCCGGCAGCCGCACTCGTGGGACGTCGGCGTCGAGATCGACAACAGGGAGACGGTTCCCGGGGGATTCCGGGGCATGGGAGCCTTCGCCTGGGCGCTGACCGAGGGCGGTCCGCGTAACGGGGTGCGCACGGCCGTCGAGGACTTCGTCGCCGACCACCCCGACCTGCGTTTCTTCACCGTGGCACCGATCTTCGGGTTGGGCGTGGTGATCGACCGGCGGGCTCCCTGGGCGCGTCGCGTCGCCGACCTGCTCACTCCGTGGGTGTCCAACCGGTTACTTTCCCGCCTGGAACGCAACCGCATCGACCTCTACCTGCACGTCCTGCGGTTGCAGGACACCGCGGCGGCGGTCGCCCGGGCGCGGCAGCGGGAGTGGGCGCGCCTGGACGACGAGCGCAGCCGGCTCGCGGCCATCGAGCTTGAGCACCTGCACCGCATCGCCCAGCTCGAGCAGGAGGTCGCCGAGCTCCGCCGGCTCGAGCAGGAACGCGAGGAGCGGTGGGCCCAGAGCCACTGGGCGGCCGCGGACGTCGACGAGCCCAAGCTGATGCAGGTCGCGCGGATCGCGAACTCGGTGCTGCGGTCCCGGCTGAGCACCACCGGACAGGACCGCCTGGCGAGGGTGCAGACGCGGATCGCCGAGAGCGGTGTCGCGGGTCGTGGCGCCCTGCCCGCTCTGCGCCGCCGCTCGGCCGCCCCGGCGCCACCCCCGCCGGCAGCGCCGCCGGGCACGCGGCGACCGCCGTGGGACCGGACCTCGGAGCGGACCTCGGGTGGTCAGCAGACCGGTTGGTAGGGCACGTCCGAGATGTGGCGCTGCCATTCGGCATCGGTGATCTGCTTCGACGGGTCGGCGCACGCGGCGGCGATCAGGTCGGCGTCACCGATCCGGTTGATGCGTACGGTGTAGTCGTCGCTTGCCGTGGCGATGCCCTGGCTGTCCGGTGCCCACGCCAGGGCCTGGACCCAGTCCCCGTGCCCGGTGATGGTGCCGATCGCCGGCGGCCGGCCCGGCTCGGTGACATCCCACAGGTGCACCGTGGTGTCCCAGCCCGCGGTGGCCAGGGTCCTGCCGTCCGGGCTGAACGCCACGTCGAACACCCATTTCTCGTCGGCCGGGAAGGAGGCGGTGGCCGCCGGCCGGGACGGGTTGGTGATGTCCCAGATTCGGGCCGTACCGTCATAGGCGCCCGTGGCGAGGCGCCGGCCGTCCGGGCTGAAGGCGACCGCCCACACGTAGTCGGTGTGCGCGGTGATGGCCGCGAGCGGTCGCGGCCGGCGCGGATCGGTGACGTCCCACAGCCGGGCCGTCCGGTCGGCGCTGGCGGTCGCCAACAGGTGACCATTCGGGCTGAAGGCGACCTCGTTCACCCAGCTGGTGTGGCGGTCGAGCACGGACAGTTGACTGGGGCGGCGCGGATCGGTGACGTCCCACAGCCGGGCCGTGTTGTCATAGCCCGAGGTGGTGAGTACCTTCCCGTCCGGGCTGAACGCGGCGTCGAGCACCCAGCCGTTGTGCCCGAGGATGACGGAGAGTTCGACGGGGCGGCGCGGATCGCTGAGGTTCCACAGGATCACCGACCGGTCGTAGCTGACCGTGGCGAGCAGCCGTCCGTCCGGGCTGAACGCCGCGTCGAGCGTCCACGAGGTGTGCCTGGCCAGGGTGGCGAGCTTCACCGGATGGGAACGCGCGGAGATGTCCCACAGCTGGACGAGGTTGTCGGCACCGGTCGAGGCCAGCAGGCGCCCGTCCCGGCTGATGTCCATACCGAGCGCCGACTGCGTGTGCCCGTCGAGCACCGTCGCCGTCGCGGCGGCGAAGGAGGTGCGCAGCCCGGCGCGGGCCTCCCGCACCGGGCTGACGCGGTAGGCCGCCAGGGACAGCCGGGCGGCCAGGTCCGCATCAGAGTTGCGGACGGCCTCGGCGGCCAGAGCGACGCGAGCGGCCGTCTCCTCCCGGCTCGGCCGCCGGTCACTGCCGGTGGTGAGCGCGAATGGCATGAGGGCCGCGATGAGCAGGACCGCGAGGACCGGGGCGGCCAGCAGCGCGACGCGGCGCCAGTTCCACCGGCCGCGGTCCCGTGCCGACGGGTCGACGGGCGGCCCGGCGCCGACCGGCTCGCCCGAGGCAGACCCGCCCGGATCAGGGTCGACGGGCGTGAAGCCCCGGTTCACCCTGCCTCCGGTCGCCGCTAGCCCGGTGGGTTCGTCCCCGGTCTCGTCACGACCCGCGCCGGGCGGTCCCTCCAACTCGGCCTCGGTGGGCGGATCCGATCTCTGTCCGGGCGCGGAGCGGTCCGGGTCGGTCCGTTGCGGGGGCGCGGGCATCGATGCCCCGGCACGGATGACGCGGGTCACCTCCGGGTCGGGATGCGTGGTCGGGCCCATTCCGACCAGACGCAGGAACAGTTCCTGGGCACTCGGCCGGGTGGCCGGGTCCTTGCGCATGGCCTCTTCGACGATCGGCCGCAGGGCTGGAGCGAGACCGTCGAGCAGTGGTTCGCGGTGTACGACGCGGTAGAGCTGCACCGGCGTCGGCCCGTCCCCGAAGGGGAAGGAGCCGGTGCCCGCATAGGTCACCAGGCCACCCCATGCGAAGACGTCCGCCGCCGCCGTCACCGGCTCGCCGTTGGCCTGCTCCGGGGCCATGAACGCCGGTGTACCGATCCGTTGGATCTCCTGGCTGAGCATCGTCGGGGCGTCCAGCGCCCGGGCGATGCCGAAGTCGATGACGCGGGGGCCCAAGGCTGAGAGCAGCACGTTGGACGGCTTGAGATCACGGTGTACGAGGCCGGCGCCGTGGATGGCGGTCAGCGCCGCGGCCACGCTGACCGCGACGCGCTCCAGGTCGGCCGACCGCAGTGGGCCGGCCGCGGCCACCGTCTGGGCGAGGGTGAGGCCGTCGATGTACTCGGTGATGAGGTAGGGCCGCCCGCCCGGCGGATCGACGACGTCGAGTACCTCGGCGGTGCAGAAGCGGGCGACCCGGCGCGCGATGTCGGCCTCCCGGCGGAACCGGGCCCGGAACTCGGGCACCCGGGCCAGGTCAGGTCGAATGACCTTGACCGCGACGAGCCGGCCGGCGTACTCGGCGACGTCCGGCCTGCCCCGTCCGAGGAAGAC
>NZ_CDWWEW010000280.1:0-6840 GCF_977966315.1 Frankia sp. CeRuru1 | reverse complement strand
GGGCGGTCTCCACCGCCTGGTTCAGCTCCACCGGGCCCACCGTTCCGATCAAGCGGAGGCGACCGTCATCCGGGGCGGCGTCGAGGACGACGACGCAGCCCGCGGCCGGCCGCTCCAGAAGTCGGCCGGTGACGCCCGTCAGCTGCTCGTCCGGACGGGCGGTGGCAACCATCTCCAGCGGAATCATGACCCGGTTGATCCGGGCGAGACCTCGATCGTCCATCGGCACGGCGGCGAGGTCACGCAACAGCACCACCCCGGCGAGGGATCCGTCGAAGTCCTCGACCCCGAACACCGCCCTCCGCGAGGGCAGGACGACCTCGTCCAGCGCGCTCGCGACGGTCGTCCAGGCGGACAACGGCGGCGGCGGCGGGCTCATCACGTCCCGGACGGTCAGACCCTCCAGCGCGACGTAGGCCCGCTGCTGCGCCTGGGCGAACCGGGAGGTGCCCAGCGCCAACCAACCCAGCAGGACGGCCCACAGCGCGACGAGCCCAACCAGGAACGACCCGACCACCCCGACGGCGATCAGCGACCAGCCAGTGATCACGCCGGCGCGGGCCGCGGCCTGCTCGGCGCGCGCACGACTGCCGGTGCGGCGCTCCACCCGGGCGGCAATCAACCGGCCGCCGGAGCTGCGCGGGGAGGGGAGGACGTCGACGAGGGTCACCAGCAGCGCGAAGGTACCCACCCACAGGGCCACCTCCCCGGCCAGTTCCCAGGTGCCGGCGGGTGCCAGGGCGCCGAGCACGACGAGCAGGGCCCCGGCGGCGGCGGTGACGAGCAGGCCGGCCCGCGCGATCCGCGCCTCGACCTGGGTACCGACCTGGGTACCGACCTGGGTGCCCATCCCCGGCGCGGGATCGAGGGCCGCCACGGGCGGCGGCGCGAGATCGATGCCGCGGGATGCCGGGTGGGGGGGTGCCGGGCGCGGGGCAGCCACCACGCTCGCGGAGCGGTCGGGTGCGCCGGCCAGGACCAGCCGGCTTCCGAAGGCGCCGAGGGTGATGCCGAGAGCGGTCACCCCCGACCGGCGGGCCGACCGGGCCCGCATCAGATCGGCGGCCAGCAGGACGCCCACGAGCAGGCCCGCCCCGATCAGGCCGCCGGACAGGTAGGCGAATCCGGGCCGGCCGGGCACGGTGGCCGGCAGCGTGATCGCGGAGAGGAGGATGGTGACGATCGCCACCGAGATAGCCAATCCCGGACGCACCGTGATCGGCGGGAGATGTCCCCGTCGGGTGGCGTCATGGGTGGTCATGTCCGCTCAGAGCTCCTAATGAGTTCTTTCACCCTTCACCTGGCCGCGGTCACGACCAGGTGTCACACATGCTCAACGCCTAGCCTGCCCTTCAACGTCCCGGCAGACACCGCAGGGAGTCTGCGACTTTGCCTACGATCTCGTTGCCGAGGTTCGGCAACATCGAAGTTCGGCATCATCGAAGTTCGGCATCATCGAGGGAGGAGACCGGCGGGTGGAGAGGGAGGAGAGCGGCAGGTGGAGAAAGTAGAGGAAGTAGCCCGGCCGGCTGAGATCACCGCGGTCGACAACGACGCCCCGGCGGGACTGCCCGGGACAAGCCTCACCCGGCTCCCCCGGGCGGCCGTGCTGGCCGCCGCCGACGCCCGGCTGCACGCCGGCCTGCTCGGGGACTATCTCGACGTCCTAGCCTCCGCCGCGGACAGCGGACGGCGGCTGTCCGCGGCGGAGCTGGATACGTTCCGTGCGCTCGGCCGGACGGCGGCGGAGTCCGGCGCCGCGCTGCGTGCCCTCGTCGACCTCTACCTCTCTGCAACCTGGCGGATCTGGCCGTCGCTGCCGGCCGTCCGGGCAGCCGACCGGGCGGCCCGCGAGCTCGGCCGGGCTTCGAGCGGCCCGGCACAGCCCGGTCAGCCCACGGATGCCCCGCGCTCCATGGCCGAGGCCGTCGGCGCCGTCTCGAGGACCCGGGCGGCGGCCTCGGCGGTGCTGCGGGCCAGCGACGACGTGGTCGCCGCCGTTTGCGAGGGCTACGAGGCCGCCCGCACCGCCCGGGCCCGCTTCGAGGAGGCGCTGCGCCGCGAGCTCGTCGACGACCTGCTGACCGGCACGTCGGAGGTGGGGCAACTACTGGAACGGGCCGGTACGTTCGGCCTGCGCCTGGAGGCGCCGCACGTGGTCGTCGTCGTCGCGGGCAACCGCCGGTTCCTCGACGGCCGCGGCCTGACCCGGTCGGCGGAGGCGACACTGCGGGAGCACTGTCCGACCGACCCGCTGGTCGCCACCAGGAACGGTCTGCTCGTCTGCCTCATGCCCGAGGAGAACGACCTGACCCGGTTCCCGGCCGGTGCCGCCGCGAACCTCACCTCCCCGGCCGGCCGGCCGGCGCCGGGAGCCGGGCCGCGTGGGCGCCGCCGCCCGGACCTGCCGAAGACCGGCGACGCGGGATTCTCCCCGCTGCCGGCGTTCGCGCTGGCGGAGGGCACGGCCACGGCGGCCACGGCGGCCACGGCGGTGACGACGATGACGGCGGTGACGGCGCTGGCCCGGCGGCTGCAGGCCGAGCCCGGGCTGGTCTGGCGGCTGGGGGTCAGCCGGGGGCGCAGCGGGGTCGCCGGGGTCCGCATCGGGTTCGAGGAGGCCCGCGGCGCCGTCGACATCGCCGGGCGGCTCGGGCTCGACGGGCACGTCGTCCACGCCGACGACCTGCTCATCTACAAGGTCCTGCTGCGTGACCGGGAGGCCCTGGCCGAACTGGTGGACGCGGTGCTCTCGCCGCTGCGCACGGCGCGGGGCGGCGCCGGTCCGCTGATCGACACCCTCGACGCCTACTTCACCACCGGCGGGGTGGCGCTCGCGGCGGCGCGGCGGCTGCACCTGTCCGTGCGTGCCCTGACCTACCGGCTGGACCGTATCCACGCCCTGACCAGGCACGACCCGGCCTCGCCTACCGACCGTTACGTCCTGCAGACCGCCGTGCTCGGGGCACGGCTGATCGGCTGGGATCCCTCGGCCGACTGACCGCGCCCCGGCTGACAGCGGCTGGTCCCGCGGTCCCGGGGGGCGCGCGGGGGACCGGGCGGAAACCGTCGGAGGCCTGTGGTGTGCTAGGAGCCGTGAGCACAACGTTCGAACGGCCCACCATCGACATCGAGCGGACGCGGGCGCCGTTCCAGGTCGTGTCCGACTTCTCCCCGTCGGGCGACCAGCCCGCCGCCATCGACGAGCTGGCCCGGCGGGTCGGGGCCGGCGAGTCCGACGTCGTTCTCCTCGGCGCCACTGGCACTGGGAAGTCCGCGACCACCGCGTGGCTGGTCGAGCGCCTGCAGCGGCCGACGTTGGTGATGGCTCCGAACAAGACGCTCGCCGCGCAGCTCGCCAACGAGTTCCGGGAGCTGCTGCCGCACAACGCCGTCGAGTACTTCGTCTCGTACTACGACTACTACCAGCCCGAGGCGTACATCGCGCAGACGGACACCTACATCGAGAAGGATTCCTCGATCAACGAGGAGGTGGAGCGGCTGCGGCACTCGGCGACGATGAGCCTGCTCACCCGCCGGGACGTCGTCGTGGTCGCGAGCGTCAGCTGTATCTACGGACTCGGCACGCCTCAGGAGTACATCGACCGGATGGTGCGGCTGAGGGTCGGTGACGAGATCGAGCGAGACCTGCTGCTGCGCCGCTTCGTCGACGTGCAGTACACCCGCAACGACCTCGCCTTCACCCGCGGGACGTTCCGGGTCCGGGGGGACACGGTGGAGATCTTCCCGGTCTACGAGGAGCTCGCCGTCCGAGCCGAGATGTTCGGCGACGAGATCGAGCGGCTCACCTACCTGCATCCACTGACCGGGGAGGTCGTCCGCGAGGCGGAGGAGATCTACGTCTTCCCGGCCACGCACTACGTCGCCGGGCCGGAGCGGATGGAGCGGGCGATCGCCGGCATCGAGGCGGAGCTCGCCGAGCGGCTGGCCACCATGGAGCGGCAGGGCAGGCTGCTGGAGGCGCAGCGGCTGCGGATGCGCACCACCTACGACATCGAGATGATGCGCCAGGTCGGGTTCTGCTCGGGCATCGAGAACTACTCCCGGCACATCGACGGCCGCGAGGCCGGGAGCCCGCCGCACACCCTGCTCGACTACTTCCCCGACGACTTCCTGCTGGTGATCGACGAGTCGCACAACACCGTCCCGCAGATCGGCGGGATGTACGAGGGCGACATGTCCCGCAAGCGCAACCTCGTCGAGCACGGGTTCCGGCTGCCCAGCGCCATGGACAACCGCCCGCTGCGGTGGGAGGAGTTCCTCGGTCGCATCGGCCAGACGGTCTACCTGTCGGCGACCCCGGGCCCCTACGAGCTGGGCCGGTCCGTCGGCGTCGTCGAGCAGATCATCCGGCCTACCGGCCTGCTCGACCCCGAGGTCGTGCTCAAGCCGACGAAGGGGCAGATCGACGATCTCGTCCACGAGATCCGGCTGCGCGCCGAGCGGGACGAACGGGTCCTGGTCACCACGCTGACCAAGAAGATGGCCGAGGACCTCACCGACTACCTGCTCGAGCTCGGCATCCGGGTGCGGTACCTGCACAGCGAGGTGGACACCCTGCGCCGGGTGGAGCTGCTCACCGAACTGCGCCGCGGCGAGTTCGACGTGCTCGTCGGGATCAACCTGCTCCGCGAGGGTCTCGACCTGCCCGAGGTGTCGCTGGTGAGCATCCTCGACGCCGACAAGGAGGGCTTCCTGCGCTCGGACAAGTCACTGATCCAGACGATCGGCCGGGCCGCCCGTAACGTGTCCGGGCAGGTCCACATGTACGCGGATGCGATCACCCCGTCGATGCGCCGCGCCATCGACGAGACGAACCGGCGGCGCGAGAAGCAGATCGCCTACAACACCGAGCGCGGGCTGGACCCCCAGCCCCTGCGTAAGAAGGTCGTCGACATCCTCGACGACATGGTTCGCGAGTCGGCCGACGGCGAGCTGATCGGCGGCGGCCGGTCGCAGTCCCGCGGCAAGGCCCCGGTTCCGGGGATGAAGTCGCGCGCCGGCAGGGAGGGTGCCGCCGGCCGGTACGCCGCCGAACTCGCCGGCCTGCCCTCCCACGAACTCGCGCAGCTCATCCGCCAGCTCGACGACCAGATGCACGAGGCGGCGAAGGAGCTGCAGTTCGAGCTGGCCGCCCGGCTGCGCGACGAGATCGCCGAGCTGAAGAAGGAGCTGCGTGGCATGGGCGCCGCCGGCGTGCAGTGATGCCGTGAGCGCCGGCCTGCCACGATCAGCCGGCTGGGGCGACGGTATCCGTGGCGACGGTCCCAGTCTTGGCTGCGGCCTTGGCGTCGCGGCGGGCCAGCAGGTCCTGCCAGACCTCCTCGATGCGGGCGTCGAGGTCGTCCAGGCTCCCACCGTTGTCCACCACGATGTCGGCGACGGCCCGGCGCTGGGAGTCCGTGGCCTGGTTCGCCATCCGCGCCAGCGCCTGGTCGCGGGGCAGGCCGCGGGCCTCGAGGCGGTGCAGCCGCAGCTCCCGCGGCGCCTCGACGACCAGCACCACGTCGTAGGCCCCCTCGGCGTGCACCTCGACGAGCAGCGGGATGTCGTGCACGGCGATCCCGCTCGGTGGCACCTCCCCCATGCGCCGCGCCGTCTCCTCGCGGATCAACGGATGGACGATCGCTTCGAGCCGGCCGCGGGCGGCGGGATCGGCGAACACGATCCGGCCGAGCGCCTCGCGGTCCAAGCCACCGTCCGCGTTCGCCAGTTCGGTGCCGAACTCCGCCAGGACCGCGGCGAGCCCCGGGGTGCCGGGCGCCACCACGTCCCGGGCGACCTGGTCGGCGTCGATCAGCAGGGCGCCCCGGGCCGCGAGGCGCGCCGACACCGCGCTCTTGCCCGAACCAATGCCACCCGTCAGACCTACTGTGAACACATCGCCGAGTCTGCCAGCTCCCGGAGCCAGCCACCCGACCGGTCCGCCCGTCTGCGCCCTCGCGTACTTGGCAGCTCGCGTACTTGGCAGACTGTGCGGATGGAGGCTGCCCCGGTCGCGCATCGGCTCTGGCCGGTCCTGCTCACCGGCACGCTGCTCGGTCTCGGTGCCCTCGGCCTCGCCCTGGCACCGGCGCTCGCCGATTCGGCACCATTGCTGCTCGTCGCGCTGCGACCCACGTGGGCGATCCTGCTGCTGGTCGGCGGCACGGTGCCGTTCGTCCCCGCCCTGCTGATCGCCGCGTTCTTCCGCGGGCTGATCGACGTCGGCTACTTCGGTCTGGCCCGCAACAACATCCGCTCGGTGCTCCTACGGCGCCTCAGCACCGGCCGCGTCGTGGCGGCGCTGTCCCGCCGCGGCACCCAGCGCCCGCTGCTGTGGTTCTGCCTGCTGAACACCAACGCGGCGGTGGACGCGGCGCTCGGCGCCGGCGACGTCCCGCTGCGCCGGTTCCTGCGCTTCCTGGTTCCCGGCTCCCTGCTGTCCTCGGCCCTCTACCTGACGGCGGCGCGTGCCGTGACGCCATGGACGCACGGCGTTGTCACCTGGCTCGACGAGAACATGACCTTCCTGATCCTCGGCAGCCTCACGTTGGCGATCATCCAGCTGGGGGCGCGGACGGTCCTGCGCCGTCGGGGTCGGCTCCGCGCTGCATCCGATTCCCCGCCCGGCTCATCGCCCGGCCCCTCGTCCGGCCGGCATCGCGGCTAAGGCGGTAACGGAACGTTTCCGGCTAACCAGAAGAAGGCGGTGGACTGGCACTCTCTGGACATCCTGCGTCGCAGGTAGCAAGGTCGGTGACTCCGGGGTCATCCGCGGCCGTCGACGTCCGCGGGAATCCACCCGGCGATCACCTCACGCTACGGAGTCGACAATGC
>NZ_CDWWEW010000279.1:0-6862 GCF_977966315.1 Frankia sp. CeRuru1 | reverse complement strand
TCCCTACTCCGATCCGAGTACGACGATCTGCCCGTCGGGGACGACGACGGACGCTGGTGGGCGCTGCACGCCCAGTTCGCCGGCCTGCCCGGCCGCAGCCACGGGCAATGCGGGCGGCCCCTGCGACCAGCACGCTCCGGCCTGCCCACCGAGCACGCCTCGATCGGCCGACGCAGCGGCGTCATCACCGCCGAACGGTGCCTGCCCACAACCCCGGTGCACCTCCGGGCCGGCGTCGGTGTCGACATCAATGCCAGGTACAGATACAGGTACAGGATGTGATGGCGGCGGTCCCCAGCAATGCACGACGCCCGCCCCCGCGTTGCCGCTCGGCCTGGTCGACGCGACGCCCTGCCCCACTCCCACGGAGGACACGAAGACCACGTCACCTCCCATCACCTCGTCCCCGGTCACCGACTCCACCAAGCCGGGCTCCAACGGGGAGAAGGAGACCTCGATTACCTGTCCGGACGGGTCCGTGCGCCGATCGGCCGACCAGTGCCCCTTGCCGCAGAAGGCCTGCCCCGGTTCGGTGGTCGGCGTCGCCGTGGGCGAAGCCTGCCCGCCGCCGCGGCCATCCCCGCCGGTCCCGGTCGTCTGCTGGGACGGTTCCGTGCGCGCGGCGACGCTCGACTGCCCCGCCGGGCGCCGGCTCTGCCCCGGCGGCCTCGCGGTTCCGCTCGACGAGCAGTGCGCGGCACCCACCCTGTCCCGCTGCCCGAAGGGGACGGTGCGCGTGCTGGGCGTGTGCACACCCGTGTCCGAGCCCGGCGGGTCCGAGCCCGGCGTGTCAGAGCCGGATGTGGGGGAGCCGGTGGCACGCGAGGCACGTCCCGGTGAGCTGTTGTTCGACCGGAGCGCCGTGACGGCTGGAGATACGCTGTTCGCCCGGGGTGCCGGCTGCAGACCCGGGTCGCAGGCCATGCTCACCGCGGGCGGCGAGCTGGTCGGACGGACCGTTGCCGACCAGGACGGCACGTTCGAGACCGTGGTCCAGTTCGCCAGCTTCCAGCCGGGTTACCGTCCGGTCACCGCCGCCTGCGGAGCTAACCTCACCGCCGGTATAGACATGGTGCTGGTCTCCGCGGACACCAGCGCTTCGCCTCCATCGGTGCTGCTTCCGCTCTTCCTGGCGCTGTCGTTCCTGGCCGTGCACTACCAGATAGCGGCCCGTGGACGTCGGCGCGCCAGGTCGCAGCGCCGTTAGGTGCCATGCGCCGCCAGACATTACCGGGTGTTGCCGGGTGTTACCCGGTGTTACCGGTGCGGGTGGACTGCTGACCGACACCCTCGACAACCTCGGGATCCTCGACAACCTCGGGCGGGAGTGATCATCTAATGTCCCACCCACCCGGCCGGAGTGGACCCGCGGACCGACCCGCGGACAGGCCCGTGGACAGGCCCGCGGATCATGCTGCCTCCGAACCGACCGAGGTCGGTCCCTATCGGCTGGTGCGGCGTCTCGGCGCGGGTGGGATGGGGACCGTCTACCTGGGGGAGAACACCGCCGGTGGTCTGGTCGCGGTCAAACTGATCCGGGCGGATCTCGCCCGGTTGGCCGAGTTCCGCAGCCGGCTCAAGCAGGAGGCCGACAACGCCCGGCGGGTCGCTCGTTTCTGCACGGCGGCGGTCCTCGACGTCGACATCACCGCCGATCCGCCTTATCTGGTGACCGAGTACGTCGACGGGCCGACGCTGTCCGAGGCGGTCGGCACGCGCGGCCCGTTAACCCCGGCGGAGCTTCATCAGCTGGCGGTGAGCATGACCACCGCGCTGATGGCGATCCACCAGGCCGGACTCGTGCACCGGGATCTGAAGCCGTCCAACATCCTGCTGTCCCGGCTCGGACCGAAGGTGATCGATTTCGGTATCGCGCGCGCCCTGGACTCCGCGACGGTACTCAGCGGGGATCGCCAGCTCGGGACGCCGGCGTTCATGGCGCCGGAACAGGCCTTAGGCGAGCAGGTCACCTCGGCGGCGGACGTGTTCGCCTGGGGCGGTGTCCTTATCTTCGCCGGGACCGGTCGTTACCCGTTCGGTAACGGCCCTGCTCCCAGCGTGCTGTACCGGACGGTCAACGATCCTCCGATGCTTGACGGCTTCGAGGACAGCCTGCGGCCCCTGGTCTCCGATGCGATGCGCAAGGCAGCGGCGGAGCGACCCACCGCCGAGAAGCTCTACGCGCGTCTTCTGGACCTACGTGCCGAAGCCCCGATGGTGGCCAAGGGGCTGTCCCTGTCCGAGGTGACCGCGCTGATCCGGCCGCTGAACACGCCTCCCGGCGGCGCCTCCGGGACGCCGGCGAGCGACGCCGACCTCGCGGGTCCGATCACGCCCGTCACCGGCCATCAGCCGATCGGACCCCCGCCGCCCGCGAACCTGATCTCGTTCCCGGGGCCGGGCATTCCCGGGGCACCATCCCAGTCCGGCCCGCCGTCTCCGCCGGAGCCCTCGTCGGTTCCGGGCCCGTCGTCTTCTCCCGGGCTAGGGTCGTCCTCGTCGGGGAGCGAGGCGTCACCGTCCGGGCCGGATGCCCGCTGGCGGCCGGGCGCCGGCTCGTCGTCCCGGTCCCGGGACGTCGCCGATGCTCTGGTGACGGTCTGGACCGATGACGAACACAGCCAGGACACCGGGCGAGGAGCGTCCCCGTCGTCCTCGTCTCAGCGGTCGTCCTCGTCGTCGCAGAGGTCCTCGTCCACCGCGCCACCGGGCGGCCGGGCCCGCAACCGACGTCCGCTGATCATCGTTGCCCTGGCGGCCGCCGTCACCGTGCTCGTGACGACGGTCGCCATCGTGTCCACCAGGGGCGGGGGCTCGCGGACCGAGACGAGCGTGCCCGAGGCGGTCGCCGAGCGGGCGCTGCTCCTCCAGGATGGCAACACGGGACTCGCCCGCCGGCTCGCGCTCGCGGCCTACCGCGCCGAGCCGCGCTCGGCCAGGACCCGGAGCGCGATGATCGCGCTGTTCGGTGCCGGGATCACCCCGACCACCATCCCCGTCGGGACGGGTGCCCTGCTGGCGCTCGCGGTGAGCCCGGACGGGCACTGGACCGCGGCGGGGAGCGACAACGGAACCGTCACGGTATGGGAAGTCGTCGGTCGGACCGAGCTGGTCCGGCGTACCTCCGTCTCGGTGTCGAGCCGCAGCTGGGTCGAGTCGCTGGCGTTCAACCGGGACAGTGGCCTGCTCGCCGCGGGCCACTCCGACGGCACGATCCGACTGTGGAACCTGCACGACCCCGACCAGCTGGTCCGATGGTCGACCATCCAGGCCCACACCGGCGCGGTGCAGTCGGTGGCCTTCAGCCCGGACAGCAACACTCTCGGGTCCGCCAGTGCGGACGGCATCGTCGCGCTGTGGGATGTCACGGACCCGGCGCATCCGAAGCAGCGCGTCCGGGCGGACGGTCAGACCGGGGGAGCGCGCTCGGTGGCCTTCGCGCCGAACGGCACCCTGCTCGCGTTCGCTGGTGACGACGGCACCGTCCATCTGTGGAACATCCGGGACGCGGCGCGGCCGACCGCGGGTGGAATCCTGCGCGGGCACAGCCGTGGGGTGCGGTCCGTGGTCTTCACCGGCGACGGAGGCGTTCTGGTCTCCGGCGGCGTCGACGCCACGGTGCGCCTGTGGGAGGTGCGGTATCCGGATAATCCCGCCCGTGGCGTCGCCACCGGCTCTCTGGGCGGGGTCCAGAGCGTGGCCTTCGAGACGGGTGCCGACGTCGTCGCATCCGCCGGTGATGACGAGACGGTCCGGCTGACCGACATCTCCCGTCTGGACAGGCCGATCCTGCTGACCCAGTGGCACGGGCACACCCAGCCGATCAGTGCGATCGCCTTCGTCTCCGGCACGGGCGTCGTCGTCTCGGCTGGTCACGACGGGACATTGCGGCTGTGGGACGCCGAGCCCGGCCGGCTCGCGGACACCGCGTGCGCCGATCCGGCGAACCGGATCACCGCCGGTGAATGGAGCACCGCCTTCAGGGACATGAGTTACCGGGCTCCCTGCGGCTGAGTTGACGAGGGCCGGCCGCCGGATTGCCCGTCAGGCCCGCTGGAGCGGCCTGCCAGGTTAACCGTCCGGCTTTTCGACCGCAGGCGAGGTCTTCACCGTCGAGGGCGTGCTGGGTTACGTCCTCACGGGTTGAGATCCGCCGGAGGAGGACGTCGACCCGCGCCCACCGACGCACCGGTCGACGGGGAAGACTGTTTGGTGTGAATGCTGCGGAAGGCCGGGCGGTGCTGTCGGTCGAGGACTTCGGGCCCTCCTGGAAGCGGGGGCCCTTCGAGTTGGGCACGGACGGCCCGCAGGTGATCATGACCGGGGTCGACGGGTCGCGGACGTCGATGCGCGCGGCAGCCTACGCGGCCGGGCTGGCCCGCCGCCAGTCGTCCCGACTGGTGGTGGTCTATGTCGCGGCCCCCTCGGTGTGGGCGGCGATGTCCCCGGCGCCGGCCGGGGAGGCGATGCAGCAAGTGATCGACTCGGTCATCGGTGAGGTGCGCGAGGCGATCCTGGAGCGGTCCGAGGAGCTGGGCGTCCCCATCCGGTTCGTCGTGCGGGCCGGCGATCCGTTCGAGGCGCTCAAGCGGAGCGCGACGGAGGAACAGGCGGACATGGTCGTCATCGGGGCGTCCGAGAGCGCCGGGCACCGCCTGGTCGGTTCCCTGGCGAGCCGGATGGTCCGCGGCGGTCGCTGGCCGGTCACCGTCGTGCCGTAGGGCCCGGATGGTTCCCGTCCGGGCCGTCCGGTGGGGGCGGATGGTCCTGACGGCCGGGGCCGGCTCCCTCCCACCGGTACGACGGCCAGCGTCGGCACCCGTCGGGCCAGTGACGAGGTCATCGCCGCACCCGTCGGCGGACTCGGCCGGAATCTCTCGACGTGGGGTCGCCGAAACCGTGACAAAATAGCGATGGAATCGTGACGTTGCGTTCACTCGCCGGCTATGCCGACCGGCCCGGCCGTGCCGGGTTGATCCGCCCGTCCAGAGAGGCCCGTCGGGCGGCCAAACCGGGCGTCGCCAGGCGCGATGCTGAACAGTGTCGAATCCGACCTGTTGGGAGGCAGCGATGCTCCGTCACAGCTCGACGCCCGCGCATATCGTGGCGCGCGATCTATCCGTTGACTACGTCACGGAGGAGGGGGAGCGAGAAGCGATTCCCGGCACACTCCGTTACGACCCGGCTGATCCCTTCGCCGTCGAGTTGATCCTACGTCCCGGTGAAGAGGCCATCACCTGGATCTTCGCCCGCGCGCTGCTAGCCGAAGGGATCGAGGTTCCCGCCGGGGCCGGCGACGTGCGCATCTGGCCGACGGCGTCCAAGGGGCGGTCGGTGATCACGGTGTCCCTGTCCAGCCCGTCGGGGCATGCCGATCTTGAGCTGGCGAAGTCGAAGGTCACCGCCTTTCTCGCCGACTGCCACGGGCAGGTTCCAATGGGGCGGGAGAGTAACGGCATCGACTGGGACAACGAGCTTCACATGCTGCTGCACACCCGGAACACCTGACCGCTTCGGGTGTTCTCAAAGATCTCATCATGAACTCTGGTAATGACGATTCCGGGCGGGGGCGCCAGTCCGGTCCGCGGCGCGGATACGGGGAGCCGTAGCCGTCCCCCGCCCGTGTCCCGCGCGCCCGCTCAGAAGGTGTCGGGCGCGCCTTCGATCGGCTGCCAGACCTGAATCTCCGGGGGTCCCTCGACGCCGGCGTCCCGCATGAGGGCGGCTATCTCGGGCTGATTGGTGAAGAACTCCTGGAATGCCTCCGCGGAATCCCATTCATCGAGGATGATGACCTGCCCGTCGCCGGCAAGGAAACGATGGTGCAAGGCTCCCACCTTTTTTGCCTGCTCGGCGACGGATATGAAGATAGCCGCCTTCGATGCGAACAGCTGCTGAAGAGCCGCTGGATCGACTTTCAGAGTCATGGCGACGATGACACTCATGTGAACCCCCATTATGTTGCCTGGCTCGGGTGACTATAGCGCATCGTCTCAGGACCCGGAAGACGGCTTGTCTGCCTCCGGGGATGCTGCGGCGTCGCCCCGGCACCGGTCAGACCCGGCGCTTGAACGCGGTGAGGGCGAGCGGCGCGAAGACCGCGGCCAGCCCCGCCGCCCAGACCAGCGCGTGCCAGGTCGGCGTGGCCACCGGGCCCGAGACCAGCAGGCCTCGGGTCGCGTCGGCCAGGGCCGTCACCGGGTTCACTTTGACGAACGCCTGCAACCAGCCCGGCATCGACGACGTCTCGACGAACACGTTGCTGATGAAGGTCAACGGGAAGATGAGGGTGAACCCGAAGGCCATCACCTTCTCCGGCTCCGAGACGAGCATCCCGACCAGCACGGAGATCCATGAGATCGCCAGCGCGAACAGGACCACGAGGCCGCAGGCGGCCAGCGCCTGCAGCGGGCCGGTCTCGATGCGGAAACCCAGCACGTATCCGAGGCCGAGCAGCATAGCGATGGCCCAGATCTGCTTGACGAGATCGGCGACGATGCGCCCGGCCAACGGCGCGGACCGGGCGATCGGCAGGGAGCGCAACCGGTCGAACACGCCCTTGGTGAGGTCGGCGTTGAGCCCCATGCCGGTGTTCAGGGTCGTGAACAGGGTGTTCTGCACGATGATGCCGGGCAGCGCGAACGTCAGATAGTCGGAGGTCGAGCCGGAGATCGCCCCGCCGAACACATAGGTGAACAGCAGGAGGAACATCAGCGGCTGCACGCTGAAGTCGAGCAGTTCCATCGGGTTGTGCTTGACCTGGACGAGCGTGCGCCAGGCCAGGGTCGCGGTGTGGCGAAGCGCGTCGAGCGGGGTGACCCGCGCGGCGCCGACCGGCTCGGCGGTGCCGTGCGTCGAGAAG
>NZ_CDWWEW010000278.1:0-6863 GCF_977966315.1 Frankia sp. CeRuru1 | reverse complement strand
CCCCCGCCCCCGAGCGCCGGAATGCCCTACACCCGGGGCGGGCTGGTGACCACGACCACCGGCCGGTTGTTCGCCACCATCGGCGGCGGTGACTACGCCTGCTCCGCGAGCGTCGTGTCCAGCCCCAGTCGTGACCTCGTGGTCACCGCGGGGCACTGCGTGCACGGCGGTACCGGGGAACAGTTCGCGCGGAACGTCATCTTCATCCCCGGGTTCGACAACGGCGCGATGCCCTACGGCATCTGGACCGCCCGCCGGCTCACCGTGACGTCCGGTTGGGCCCATCGGGGCGACTTCGACGTCGACACCGGCTTCGCCCTGTTCAACCCGTCCCCGTCCCGCGGCCGTCATCTCGAGGACACGGTCGGGTCCCAAGGCATCGCCTTCGATCTTCCGGGGACGTATCCGCAGTACACCTTCGGCTACCCGCGGCTGCCCCCCTACGACGGCAGCCAGCTCGTCTACTGCGCCGGCCCCGGCTTCGGCGACCCCTACGGCAGCCCGTCGATCGGCGTCGCCTGCCGCATGACGGCCGGCGCCAGCGGCGGGCCACTGCTCACCGGCCTCGGCCGGCTCGGTTCCGGGCACGGCTGGGTCAACGGGGTGATCAGCTACGCCTATGCCGGAGTCAACGACAAACTATACGGAACTCACTTCGGCGACGTGGTGAAGTCACTCTACTATCAGTCCTACCGGCTCTAGCGGATCGCCGTCCCCCGGGATATCGCCGTCCCCGGGATATCGCCGTCCCCCGGGATATCGCCGGCTGACGACGATCGATACCTTCTGTGCATGCCGCATTCGGGCAGCTTCGGGCTCCTCCTGACCGTGCACGTCGTCGTCGGGGTCTTCGTCATCGGTCCACTGACACTGATCACCGTGGTCACCCCGCGC
Organism: Frankia sp. CeRuru1; assembly: GCF_977966315.1. Taxonomy (NCBI): domain Bacteria; kingdom Bacillati; phylum Actinomycetota; class Actinomycetes; order Frankiales; family Frankiaceae; genus Frankia; species Frankia sp. CeRuru1. The sequence continues at coordinate 5,969 of NZ_CDWWEW010000278.1, read as the reverse complement.
CTGCTGCGGTTGGGGGCCGGCGCCCTGCCGATCCTGCGCCTGTGCGTGCGGATGATCCGGGCCCTCGCGCTCGCCTCACTGCTCATCGTCGTGACGGGCCTCGGGCTGGTGAATCAGGGATCATTCGGCAGCGTGCGGTCGCTGGGCGACCCCTGGCTGTCGGGTGCCCTCGTGCTGTGGGTGGTGGCCACCGGGATCTCGCTGGGCATAATCGCGCCCGGGCTCGCCCACGCCGTCAAGGAGATCGACGCGGGCGGTGACACGCATCGGCGTACCCTTCCAATCATGGGGGGTGTCGCCGTGAGCACCGCCTGCTGGGTACTGATCATTGCTTCCATGGTCATCAAACCCGGGACCTGACTCGGCCGGGCCACCGCGACGATCCGGGCGGGTCGGCGCTCAGCTCGCCTGCGCGAGCGTCCCGCGACGATCGACTCCCCCGCGATGCGCGGCCTCCCCGCGATGCACGACATCGTCAAGCTTGTCCAGGATGCGGCCCCAGACCTGGCGGGGGAGCTCATGCCCCATCCCGTCGATCTCCAGCAGCTCCGCGAGCGGGATCGCCGCAGCCGTCAACCGACCACCGAGGACCGGGACGAGCGGGTCCGCGTCACCGTGGACGACGAGGGTGGGGACCGGGAGCCGCGCGAGCCCGGGGGTGCGGTCGGGCGCCGCGAGCACGGCGGCGATCTGGCGCATGGCCCCGACCGGGTTCGGGCGACGGCCCCATTGGATCTCGGCCCGCCGCCGCAGCCACGCCACGTCCGGCTCGAACAGCGGCGAGCCCAGGACCTCCTGTGCCTCGTGCCCGGCGAGGATGAACTCCTCCAGGTCGGCCGGCACCGGCCGCAGGAACAGCGCGATCGCCTCGGCGGTCGGCTGCACCCGGTGGTCACCCGGATGGGACATCATCGAGGTGAGGCTGCGCACCCGCTCGGGGTTCCCGAGGGCCGCGATCTGGGCGATCATGCCACCCATCGAGCTGCCCATCAGGTGCGCCGACTCGATTCCGAGGGCGGTCAGCAGGCCGATTGTGTCCGCGGCCAGGTCCTCGAGCCGGTAGGGGGCGAGGTCGAAGCGACCGCTCAGGATCGCTGCCAGGTCGGGCCGACCGAGCTGGTCGAGATGAGTGGACAGTCCCACGTCCCGGTTGTCGAAGATGATAGTTCGATAACCGCGACGGCCGAGCGCGGCCAGCAGGTCCGGGTGCCAGCCTACGAGCTGCTGCCCGAGGCCGCCGATCAGGAGCAGCGGCAACCCGTCCTCGTCGCCGTGGATCTCGTAGGCGAGGTCGATGCCGTTGACCGAGACGATGCCCATGGTCGGAAGGTAGCCATCCCATGGCGCCGGCGCACGAGTTCCGCCGGCAATCGGCCGGAGGTCACCCGAAAGGGCCAGGCGGATGCCGGCAGCGCGGCCGTCGAGCGGCGAACACCCCACCCGTCAACTACTTTAGGTAGTCTCTCGACCTCCTATAGCGATTATCCTGCTGGGCAACCTCACCGGACGGACACACGTGATCTTTCCGACGATCGAGTTTGCGGCGTTCCTTGTCGTGGTGCTGGCGATCTCCTGGCTGCTGATGCCCCGGCCGAGGCTGTGGAAGCCGTTCATCCTCGGGGCGTCGTATTTCTTCTACGGCTTCGCGGACGCGCGCTTCGTGCTGCTGATCGTGGCCTCCACCTTGATCAACCAGGGCGCCGCCGTCGCGATCCACCGCTGGCGCGACCGCCGCATCCTCATCGCCGCGATCGTCTGCGACCTCGGCCTGCTCGGCTGGTTCAAGTACTACAGCTTCTTCGCCCTGTCGGTGGACCGCGCGCTGGCCGAGATCGGTCTCCCCACAGCGCTGCCCCTGCTCCAGGTGGCGCTGCCGATCGGGATCTCGTTCTTCACCTTCCAGGCCCTGTCCTACGTCATCGACGTCCATCGCGGCACCAGCGCACCCGCGTCGCTGCTGGACTTCGCCGTGTACGAGGCGTTCTTCCCGCACCTGGTCGCCGGTCCCATCGTGCGTGCGCGCGAGTTCATCCCCCAGCTCGCCACGCCACGGGACCCGAACCAGGTCCAAGCCACCCGGGCCGTGTTCCTGATCGTGGGCGGCCTGGTCAAGAAGGTGGTGCTCGCCGACCTGATCGCCTCGCGCCTCGTCGACCCCGTCTTCGACGCGCCCGGCCAGCACTCGTCGCTGGAGATCGCCACGGCCGTCTACGGCTACGCCGTGCAGATCTACTGTGACTTCTCGGCGTACTCCGACATCGCGATCGGGATCGCCCTCCTGCTCGGCTTCCGCTTCCCGGACAACTTCGACCGTCCCTACGCGGCCGCCACCCTGCAGGACTTCTGGCGCCGCTGGCACATGACCCTGTCCCGATGGCTCCGGGACTACGTCTACCTACCGCTCGGAGGGAACCGGAAGGGGCGTCGGCGCACCTACCTCAACATCATGATTACCATGACTCTGGGTGGTCTCTGGCACGGCGCCGCCTGGACGTTCGTCCTGTGGGGAGCGCTGCACGGCGGTGGCCTGGTGACCGAACGCCGGATACGTGCCCGACGGGCGGACCGGATCCGGGCGACGGAATGGGCACGAGTCACGGGACAGGCCGAATCGGCGGGGCTCTCCGCGATGCCGCTACCCCGGCCGGGATCGGAGAGCCCCGCACCGGTCCTTTCCCCTGGCGGATCCGGCGCCGTTGCTGGTCCCGGTCTCGCTGCCGGCTCCAGCACCGCCGACAGCCCCGCGGGGACGCCGACCACCGCGAGCCGCCGGACGATCACCGCCACACAGGCCTCACTTCCCGAAGCGGTCCCCAACCCGATCCGCGCCTGGGCCGGCCGGCTGGCCGTCTTCCACTTCGTGTGTGCCACCTGGGTCCTGTTCCGAGCGCCCGACCTGGCAACGGCGCGCGAGCTCGTCGTCCGGCTGTTCACCGCGGGCGGACCGGCGCCGCTGGTCACTCCGACGGTCCTCGCCGCCATCGGGGTGGGACTGGCCACCGCCGCCGTCCCGCGCGCCTGGTGGATCCACACGCAGGTCGCCTTCGCCCAACTGCGCCTTGGCGCCCAGATCGCGCTGCTCACCCTGAGCATCATGATCATTTATGCGATCGTCGGCCCGCAGGACGTCGCGCCGTTCATCTACTTCCACTTTTGAGTCACGCTCGCCTGCTCTCCCCGTCCCGATCCCGGTGCCGGAGCCGGAGCCGGAGCGTTGCCCCGGCCGGGGCCGCCCAGGCCGGACGATACGAGCGGCGGAGAGCGGAGCCTTGACTTAAGGTAATCGAACAACAACGCCTGATCACATTCCGGGACATCTGTGACCTGCGCCGACGAAGCCGAGGGACGATGACTGAGCGTGAAGATCCGGCGCCACCGGGGTCACCGGAGCCACCGGGGCCACCGGCGACCGCACCCGCGACGACCACCGGCGTCGTCCGGGCCCGGCAGGCCTTCCTGCTGGTAGCCGTCACCCTGGGTCTGCTGGCGGTGCTCCGCGCCTCAGCGATGGTGCACGCGGGCGAGGGCATGCGCCCAGGACTCACCCGCACGCTCGTGCTGAGCATGGCCCGGCCGATCGAACGGATCACCCGGACCGTCCACCTCGACGAACCGGACCGGTGGTTGTCGCGCGCATTCGGTCACGACGCCAAGCCCGGCGGCACCTTCTCCGAGCTGGCATCGGCGGCCAGCCGGGCTGAAGCCGAGCCCGATCACCCTGGCGCCTCCGGGCCGGGCGCCGCCGGTTCCCACCGCTCCCCACTGCCACCGCGCCACCCGACCGCGGCCGATCCGCTGCGCGTCCTGGTCACCGGGGACTCGCTGACAGAATCACTCGGTCCGACCATCATGAACAGTGCGCCCGCCACGATCCGGGCACAGACCGAGACGCGGTTCGGCACGGGCCTGGTGCGGCCCGACTTCTTCGACTGGGCCACCCATGCCCGGGCGCAGATCACGCAGCGCAACCCGGAGCTGGTGATCGTCGCCATGGGCGGGAACGACGGCCAGGGCATCACGCTTCCGGACGGAACCGTCCTGCCGGCCGGATCGGACGCGTGGGCCGCCGAGTACCGACGGCGTGCCATCGTCGTGATGCGGATCTGGAGCGGCGACGGGGCCCGCCGAGTGCTGTGGCTCAGCCTCCCGCCGGCCCGGCCGGACCAGCTGAACGGCTACTTCCGCCGACTGAACGAGGCGACCCTCGACGCCACGACCAGGGTGGTCGGAGCCCGATATCTCGACCTCACCCCGTGGTTGTCGAAGAACGGCGCGTACAGCGACTACCTCACCGGCACGGACGGTAACACCATCCTGGCCCGGGCCCGTGACGGCGTGCACCTGAGTCTCGACGGCGCGCGGATCGCCGCGGGACACGTTCTGGAGACCGTGCGCAGCACGTGGAACCTGCGGTGAACGACGATCGGACCGACCGGCGGGGGCCGGACCGAGCGAACGCTCAACGGGGGCGGAACCCGAAGCCCGCGCCGTCCAGATCCCGGCGGGCAGCCAGCACCGCGACCCGGGCTGCGGCCAGGACGTCGCGACCGGACGGCGCCGCCGCACCGGACACCGAGATCGCGGCGACCAGATCGTCGGCGAGGACCGCGAGCTGGTCGGTCAGGGCGTGCGGCGCCAGCCGCGGTGGACGAGCGCCGGCCGGCACTCCCGTGCCGGCCCGCTCGCCGAGCGACGCCAGTTCGTCGAGCAGCCGAACGGCCCGCTCCGCCCTGGTGCCACCGGATTCCACCGGAACATCCCATGATGACCCGGACCAGCACCGAAGACGGTGAATCAGCAGGCCGACCTCACGGGTGAGATCACGGACCTCGTCGGACATCCGGGCAGGATACCTGACGATGACGGGAACGGGTCTTGCTCTCTACTGTGGTATAGGGCACCCTCCAGACATGGTCCGTTGACGTCGGGTTTCATCTCAGGAGGCGCGCATGTCGCTGAACCGCTCCGCCCAGACCCACCAGATCCTCATCGAACGGATACCGAAGGCAACCGGCCACGACGTGAACCACTGGCTCGATCGGCTCGACGACGGACCCGGCCTGCTCCGCTTCACGGAGCGCGTCAACTGGCTGCGGGCCGAGCACGACCTGCCGCACTGCTATGCGGCGGCCCTGGTCCATGAGGCCGATCTGCGGCGGCGGGCGATCCGCGCGTAGGCACCTCGGCAGCGTCGGCACCTCGGCAGCGTCGAGCGCGCAGGCTCGGCCGCCCGGTGAGGTATCGAGGTAAGGCGCGGGTACCCGGCGCGGGACGCGGACGCGGTCCGCACCGTTGACGCGCCGGGTCGACCACCGGGCACATCACAATGACTACATGGACCTCGACGCAGCCACGGAGTTCGTACGCGATCATCACCGGGCGGTACTCAGCACCACCCGCCGGGACGGCACGCCCCAGATGTCACCGGTCACCGTCGGGGTGGATACCGACGGGCATCTGCAGATCAGCAGCCGGCTCACCGCCTACAAGGTCCGCCACATCGAGCGGGATCCGACCGTACGGATCTGTGTGTTCCCCGATGAGTTCTTCGGGCCCTGGGTGCAGATCAACGGAACCGCCGAAGTCATCCGGCTACCGGCGGCGATGGACCTCCTGATCGCCTATTACCGAGACATCGCGGGTGAGCATCCCGACTGGGACAACTACCGGGCGGCGATGATCCGCGATCAGCGATGCATCATCCAGATCACTCCGCGGTCGGCGGGGCCGGACGTCTCCGGCTGAGGACCAGGCTTGAGGACACCCCCACGCGCGCGCCCTGACCCTGCCCGCCCTGACCTGATCGTCGGCGGGGCCTCGGCCCCACGACGGACCCGCGCGCTACTGCCGCAGCTTGGAGAGCAGGCGCAGCATCTCCAGGTAGACCCAGACGAAGCCGATCAGCAGGCCGAATCCCGCCCGCCACGCCTCGGAACGCGGCGCATGGGACTCGATCGCCCGCTCGATGT